>JBJEUZ010000023.1:0-4548 GCA_051884095.1 Candidatus Coproplasma sp. | reverse complement strand
GAGCCATTTGTCGAAGTCTGGCTTGAACCGTTTCCCGACCAGAGCTTTGACGTTTTCCATGAGAAGGTATTTCGGCAGGTTCCCCCCCCCATCGGTGTATGCGGTGAGTAACCTATAAACTTCCCACAATAAGGAGCTTCTCGTTCCGCTGCCCTCTCCCAGCCCTTTCTGCTTTCCTGCCGTGCTTATGTCCGTGCAGGGGAAGCTGTAAGTTAAAAGGTCGCATTCCGGGAGTTTCTCTATTTTGGTGATATCGCTTGGCTCCCAGTTCGTTCCGTGGATTGCGTTGTATGCTGTCACGCAGTAGGGGTCAATTTCCACGATTCCTACGGATTCCCATTCCGCGCCGATTCTATCAAGTGCGGCCGCTTGTGCGCCTATCCCGGCGAATAACTCAATTACTCGTACCATCGTCGAGTGCCTCGCGCAGGTTGTATTGTAATCTTACTATGGTGTCGGTGTCCACGTCTTCCCACGGGAATTGCGTTCCGTCTTCGTGGTAGTTAAAATGTCCGTGTGCTGCCGCCGATGCATAGCGCGTTTCTTTCAATTTTAACGTTTTAATGATGCCTGCAGGTGTAATGTCGAAGGTCTTTCTGACTGCGCTTGCTATAAAACGATCGGGCGCGTAGTTCCATGTTTTGAAAGTGTCCACGTTGACCATCGTAGGTTCTGCTCTGCCGATGGCGTAGGCGAGTGAAACTTCGCACTTTTCTGCAAGGTTCGCCGCGACGATTGCGTTCGCTATGTATCTCGCCATGTATGCGCCTGAACGGTCCACTTTTGAAGGGTCTTTTCCGCTTAAGGCTCCGCCGCCGTGTTTGACAAGTCCGCCGTAGGTGTCAACCATCAGTTTGCGCCCGGTGAGTCCTGTGTCGGCTTTGAAACCGCCAAGCACGAACCTACCGCTCGGGTTGATGATTACTTCGGTTTGTTCGGTGATGAAATCTTCCAGAACGGGGTCAATTACCAGCTTCTTGACTTCTTTCTGAACGGTCGCGTCGTCTACGTCTTCGCCGTGTTGGATGGAAACCAGAACCGATGCGACGTGGCTGTATTTTCCGTCTGCGGTGTAGGCGACTGTTACTTGAGATTTGCCGTCGGGACCGAGCTTGATGGGTGCGGTCTTCATCGCTTTCATCATCTGTTCGGTCAAACGATGCGCGAGGCTCGTTGCGAGTGGTAAGCAGTCGAAGGTCTCGCTGGTTGAGTAGCCGTACATAATTCCTTGGTCGCCTGCGCCTTGTGCTTTGCTTTGGTCTTCGTTGACCGCCTGATTGATGTCGGGGCTTTGTTCCACGATATCGTCTACGAAACTTTCCGGGGGTTCGTACCCTGCTTCCTTGATTGCGTTCTCCGCTATCTGCTGGTAGTCCACTTTTGCCTTGGTGGTGATTTCACCTGCCACCATCATCACTTCGTGCGACAGCATCACTTCGCAGGCGACCCTACTTTCGGGGTCTTGCTTCAAGCATTCGTCGAGAATGCGGTCAGCGATGTAATCGCTTAACTTGTCGGGGTGTCCGAGCGTTACGCTCTCTGCGGTTTGGTACTTCATTTTTTTTTGTCTCCTTTTATATCAATTTTTATTGTTTATCGGTTCGGCCGTCACGTTTGTGGCGGTGTAGTGAAGGTATTTCTTCACGAATTGCTTTGTCTTGACTATTGCGACTCTTGCGTTCTTCGCAAGTAGGATATGATGCGCTGTCCATTTTTGGCCTCGGTGGTTTGCTGTGTATGTAGTCTTGTAGACTTCCTCTGCCATCAGTCGTCCTCCCACTCGTCTTCTTCGCATTCAGCTCGAGTGTCTATCAGAATAGTTCCGTCTTTCGGCGTTCCTATTTCAAAGTACCCGCCGTCTGCCGTGAAGTTAGCAATCCCTGCGCCCATACAGACTCTCCCGTTTTCGCACCCAGACAAGTCAGACACTAATTCAAGCGGGACGATTCCTATAACCCCTGCGTCTACTCCGTATGCGTTACCGTCTTGGTCGCTATATTCGCCGTCTCCGTAGGCGGTGCCTGCTACTGCAAATTCGAACCCCGTTTCGGGGTCTTTATATTTCCCGTCGTGGTAATTTGCCTCGCCCCATACGCCGTGGTATAATTTGTCTGCTAATACGTAGCAAATGTCGCCCACGTAGAACCCTTTTTCCGATTTTACCGATTCTGTGATTTTGTTCATTGCTTTACCTCCGTAGCCTGTCATCTTCAGGCAGGGTAGGCTATCTCCCTGCGATGCCGTTTCCGGCATTTCGACTTTGTTAGAACCCGAGCCTTTTGGTTATCTGTTCGTATATTTCGTCAAGTTCGTTTTCGGGTAAATCCCGCAGAGCCTTATATCTGTAAAGTACCGCGTAAATGTCCAGCGATTCTCCGCCGAGCAAGTTGCAAGTATCGAAGGCTCTTTCGATTGCTTGGTCTTTCGTCAAAGTCATTACCTTATCTCCTTGATTTGTTGAATGGTTCCGTTCTCGAAAAGTTCAGCGACGTAGTCGAGGCTTGCTTGCATCCCCCATCCGAGTGTGTCGGTGTAGTATCGAAGAAGGCGAAGGATTCCGTCTTTGCTCGTCTGGGTGTCTTCGCAGTATTGCATTACCTGCTCGTATGTGCGTGGTTGGTAGCGTCCCATTAGTAGTCCCTCCCTGCGCGGTATTGTTTGAAGTTTACGGTCATTTCGATTTCTTGCATGGGGTAGATGCGTTCGTCGTCAAACGGGAATACTCGCTCGCAGATTTCGATGGGGTTCCATTCGCTCGTAATTAAGGCGATGCACTTATATCCCTCCACCGTTATTACGATGAATTCGTCGTCTTCTTTTGCGTAGCCATCGGTCACGTTCCCTTTTGCGTAATCGAGAGCCTTTTTGATTTGCTCTTTTTGCTGTTCGGTTGCATAGCTCATTGCGCTGGGTACGGTTTCGTAGTCTTTGTTCCAAATCATTTTTAATGTCCTCCGTTGTGGACTATCTGTCCACGATTTTTCTCTATTATAATTCTTTGTGGGCTGTTTGTCAACACTTTTTTGGGGGTTTTATCAAAATATTTTGATTTTATCCGCAATTTATTATTGACTGTCAAGCCACAAAAATGATAAACTTATAAGCGGAGGTATTTTTTTTATGAACAGACTTAAGCAATTACGAACCGCGCGGGGTCTTTCGCTTCGCGCATTATCTGATCGAACAGGTCTTGATTTCTCTACTATCGCCTATTGTGAACGGGGCGAGCGCAATTTTTCCGTAAAAAGTCAGCAAATTCTCGCGGACTTCTTCGGTGTTTCCGTTGATTATCTGCTTGGTAAATCCGCAGAAGAAATCTACACAGATTTTGTTTCGTCATTGCGCCACGATTTTTATCAGGAAACCCAGCACTCTGACGGTGCTGTTACTCAATCCTTGGCGGATTCGGTCGCCGAACCTGTACGCACGAAAATCGAAATACTTTTCGCTCTGGAAGGTATCAGCTCGCTGGAAAGCCTCGAGATGATTCTCAATTTGGCAAAGCTCCGTTCTGCGCACGACGACTTTGGGGGTGGTTCTAATGAAAAACCCGTATAAAGTAGGCATCACGCTTTTGGTCATTGCTAGCGTTACTTTGGTCGCCGGCATCGTATTGTTTTTCGTCAATTTGATTTCGTCTCTGCTCTGCATCGGTATCGCGGCTTGTCTTGGCTGGTCAGGGTATTCCACCCTTGCGACCTATGTTCGTGACGTAAATATTCGCCTGCAGGCAGAACGGTCGGCGCGCGAGGCGATGGAAACCGAAGAAGACAATTCTGACGAAATCGAGGAGGACTGACTTGTGGACGTTGTAGGCTATTGTCGCTTTTCTTCCGAAGCGCAAAGGGACGGTTATTCTATCGAGGCGCAAGTCCGCGCCATTACGGAATGGGCCGCCCGGGAAGGTCACACCATTAAAAAATTCTATATCGACGAGGCCCGTTCTGGAACAAACGACAACCGTGAGGACTTCCAGAATATGGTTGCCGATGCCGCGTCGGGAACGTTCCGCGCGGTCATTGTCCACAAGCTGGACCGTTTCGCCCGTGACCGCTATGATTCGGCGGTCTATCGTCATAAACTGAAAACCCACGGCGTTCGTGTTATCTCGGTGCTGGAACCGTTAGACGACTCCCCCGAGTCGGTTATGATGGAAGCCGTGCTTGAGGGTATGGCAGAGTATTATTCTCGGAACCTTTCGCGTGAAGTCCGCAAAGGCAAGAAGGAAGTTGCGCTGAAAGCGCAGCATAATGGCGGCCCTGTGCCTTACGGCTATCGTGTGGACGAGCAGATGCGCTACGTCCCTATCCCCGAAGAAGCGGCCGTTATCCGTGAAATTTTCAGCCGTCTTGATGGCGGTTCTTCTTATGCCGATGTCGTACGGTGGGCTATCAGTCAAGGCTTACGTACTCGGCGCGGTTCGTATTTTAATGAGGCATTTATCGCGCACATGACGACGAACACCATGCTGGTGGGGCGTTTCTCTTACGGTCTCCGTTCCAAGGTGGGGCAGGAGCCTATCATTATCGAGGACGCTATCGAGCCTAT
>JBJEUZ010000022.1:0-4553 GCA_051884095.1 Candidatus Coproplasma sp. | reverse complement strand
AACATATTAAGGACGTTTTGTCTTTGTTATACAACACTCCGTCAACACTACAATAACTTAAATTATTTTCGCTTACTAAAATACTATTAAGCGAATTGCATTCGATGAACACTAATCTACTGATTGTGGTTACGCTTTTGGGAATTGTTATACTTTCAAGCGAGGAGCACATATAGAATGCATAATTGCCGATTGTGGTTACGCCATTATCAATTATTATATTTGTAAGCGAGGTACAATATATAAATGCACTATTTTCGATTATTGATACGCCGTCGGGAATGGTTATACTTGAAATCGATTCGCAACGTTGAAACGCCCAAGCGCCTATGGATGTTACTCTGTCGGGAATGGTTATACTTGAAAGTGAGGAACAATTAGCAAATACCCCTTTACTGATTGAGGTTATACTGTCGGGAATATTTATACTTTCAAGCGAAGTGCACCCAAAGAACGCGTTTTCGCCGATTGAGATTACGCTGTCAGGTATAGTTATGCTCGTAATGGAATTACAATCTCTAAATGCAGCACGAATAATTTTGTTCGTATTTTGATTTATTGTACAACTGGTTATTGAAGTTGACTTTGCTTTTATTAAAGCAAGATAAGGATTAGTCTCGTTGCCAAGATATAATGCATTATCATATTCATTGAACATAAATAATGGGCAATTATTGAATGCACTACTACTTATATTAGTTATATTATCTGTAATGATTACGCTTTCAAGCGAAGTACAATCACCAAACACATAATCGCCGATTATGGTTAAGCCTTTTCCTATCGTTACGTTTGTAAGCGAAATACAATTACTGAACGCATAATCGCCGATTGTGGTTATGCTGTCGGGTATATCTATTGAATTAATATATGAGCCTTCAAAACCATTATGAATTATAGACGTTACCGCCTTACCCTTAAACGTTGAAGGTATTACTATATTGCTTAAAAACTTTGCTGTGCCTACTCCTACGCCGTACGTTCCGTCGTCCAAAAGATAAAAATCAAGTCCCTGAGGATTTTCGTCCGCAGGCGGTAAAGCCGAAACGCCCGTGTCTGTTTCGCCTATCCACCAGTTGCCGTTTTCGCCTATGTACGGCGTTTGCCCGTCTTTGCCCGCCGCACCGGTTTCACCCTGCGCGCCTGTCGCACCCGTATCGCCCTGTGCACCCTTTAACCATTCAAGGAAATCGGCTTTACTGCCCGTATGCCCGTTGTTCTGCCATATCTGATACGCACTTTCTCCATCAGAGCCAGCCGCGCCCGTATCGCCTTTTTCGCCCTTTACGGTTCCAAGTTCCAAAAGCGTACCGTCGGTCAGAGTAATTATAAGATTATCCGAAATAATCTTTACGTTGGCAATGCCCACGCCGTCTTTGCCGTTGGAACCGTTTACGCCGTCCTTGCCCGAAATGCTTGCAATAAACTCTTCAAGCGTGCCGCTATAACCCAGGTCAGTTGCTTCGGCATAGGCGGCTTCGATTGTAAAAACGCTTCCCCATTTGTTTTCAGCGCTGTCAGAGGAAGTATTGTCGCACGCGGAAAGACCGAAAACAAGCGCAAAGGTTGAAAATATTGTCAAAAAACTTAAAAGCAACTTCGTTTTCATAGCCGTTTCTCCTTTTATTCGCTTTTATTTTATTTTATCAAGATTTAATTGTCAATATCTGAAGTTGAAATATTCAATTAATACTCAATGATTATCTTAATTTTATCTCATTTTGAGATAAATGTCAATATCTCAAATTGAGATTTATATAATATCTTAAAATGGAAAACAAATACGGACTAAGACTTAAAGAATTGCGCGAAGAGCGGCAATTAAAGCAAGCCGCAGTCGCTGAAAGACTTAATATCAGGCAGAACACCTATTCGCAATACGAAAACGGTCTGCGGCAGTTGCCGATTGAGATTTTGATTGAGCTTGCGAATATTTACGGGGTTTCGACCGACTATATATTGGGACTAACCGATATCGACGAGCCCTATCCCGAAAAATAAAATTAATAAACACAATAGCCGCGGAGCGAAAATTTTTTTCGCTCCGCGGCTTTATTAATTCATTTTATAACCTTAAAACTCTTTGGGCTTTTCTCTACGCAGTACGTAGACAACCGACAGGGCAAATACCGAAAGCGACAGTACGGCGCAGGGTATCAGCGCGTGCCAAGGGATACGGATAATCAAGTCTCCGTCCGCGCCTTCAGCCGAAAACGGTCCGATTATAAATACCGTTCCGACGACGGTAATCAACAAATAAGCCAGCCAACTAAGCCAGAAGCTCTTTTTGCAAGTGCCGTAGCATACCAGCGTAGACCAGCCGCAATACCAGAACGCCGTTAAAACTACGAAAATTAAGTTTATCGGCAAAAATTCAGAAGAAAAAAATTCTAAAAACATATAAGTCCATCTTTCCGCACCGCCGATTATTAAAATCGGAATGGAATAACATACCGCCCATAAGGGTACGAAACAGATAGGAAAAATTAATGAAAACTGTAACAGCGACAAAAAGTAAAATGCCGTACGCCTTTTGTAGTTTACGGGCACGAGCGAGATCAGCGAAGGTTTATTGCAGGCAAGCGCGCCGAAAATACTTGCAAAAAGGCTTAAGCAAAATACGAACATACCGCAAAACGCCGTTCCCCACGACTCAATAGCAAAACATATGACGCCGACGAGCGGGACTATCATAGGCAATAGTATTTTTAAAACAAGCAACCCTTCCCTCTCCGAGCCGGTTGCAGGGGTGCCGTAGTTCATCAAACTTGAATATGCTGAAAACTTATTCATATAAACTCTCCATCATTTTTAAAATGCTTTGGGTTTTTCCTTGTAAACTATAAAGGCTACCGAGCCGACTGCCGCAGCGACGGCGATAACCGCGCAGAGCACGACCGCAAGCGTGGGAGAAGGCAGAGTTTCGAACAGTTCGTATACCTTTGCGCTGAAGACTACGCTGCTGCTGTCGCCCGTTATTACGAGGTTTGACAAAAGCACGTTTCCCCCGATATATACGGCAACGAAAGCCGCCCCTGCCGCTAAAAAGCGCTTTACGTTTTCTATACGTGAAATTGCAGACAGTACGGCGAATACGAAAATACATCTAAAGAACGAAAACAGGTAGGCGTTTGCAGACAGATTTATCATCGTTTCGGTTTCTTCAATAACGAAGATATTTTCGCCCGTAGATAAGAACACGGCTAGTCCTGCAATTCCGCCTATTACCAAAAATATGAGCAAAAAAATTATTAAGCCTATTAAGGTATATATAACGATATCCAGATAATAATAGAGCACGCGTTTTTTGTAGCTTGTAGGCACAATCGAACAGAGCGAGGGTTTAATACAAAAAGCAGACGATATGGACACCGTACACAGACCTAAACACAGCCCTAACCATTCAAAAATAGGGGTAAAGCCCTTGAAAATCGCAAACCAACTAAAAATTAGAATCATTATAACAGCTGTTTTGAGCATATACAGCGAAGTACTGCGCGACCGCGGATTCATCGAATAGTTGATAAGACTTACAAACTTTTTCATTGCCCCTCCCTTAAATTCCGAACACGTCCGCGCTGTTTGAAGCACCTTCCGACAGCGCGCCGTAAGGGTTGGTCTTGTCGTAGGTCATATGCACGAACAGCTCTTCTATGGTGGGAATTTTGCTCTTTACGTTTTCGCCCGAAAGGGATATATCCGTAGTGATAAAGGTGTAGCCGAACATACTCTTCTGCACGCCGATAGCGCACTTTTTCATCTCTTCGGTGAGTTCGTCGGTCTGAACGAGGCGGTACTTTTCTGTAAGCGTCTCCTTGTCCTCGTCGAGCGTAATGCGACCGTTATCCATCATCACGATATAGTCGGCAATCTTATCCAGATCTTCGGTTATGTGCGTGGAGAACAGCACGGTCTTGCTCTCGTCCAGCATAAATTCCTGAATGAGCGACACCACCTCGCCCCTGTCGTAGGGGTCGATTCCCGAAGTAGGTTCGTCGAGAATGAGTATATCCGCGCCCTGACAGAGAGCTAAGATAAGGCAATACTTTCTCTGCATGCCCAGCGAAAATTTGGAGACGCGTTTATCGGACGGCAGATTGAATTTTTCCATAAGCGCGTTGTATTTCTGCGTATCGAACGCGGGATAGAAGCTCTGATAAATTTTTAGCAGCCTTTTGGGCTTGACCATAGTACTGAAATGAGGACTGTCGAACACGCAGGCGATTTGGGAGAGCACCTCCACCTCGTTTTCGGCAAAGGACTTGCCGTTGTAGAGTATTTTGCCGCCCGAAGCGTTCTGCTGGCGCATTATGGTTTTAATGAGCGTGGTTTTGCCCGCGCCGTTTCTGCCTATAAGCCCGGTTATCGCTCCGCGCCTTATATCAAGGTTGATATTATCCAACTTAAAGCTGCCCAGCTCTACGACGAGATTGCTGATTTCAAGACCGTTTATCATATTTTCTCCTCCTGACACACTTCATTTAATATTTCGGTTAATTTTTCTTTGGAAAGTCCGTTGAGTTTTGCCGTCTGCACGGCTTGGCGCAGATTCT
>JBJEUZ010000021.1:0-4626 GCA_051884095.1 Candidatus Coproplasma sp. | reverse complement strand
ATATCACCGGCAGTGAAGAACGTATTCGCCATTCTGCGACGCTCGTTGGAAATCTTATCAACGTCGATTTCTCCGTATACGAGCGAATTTTCAAACAGCTTGCTCTCGGCTAATTTTTCGCCGTTTTCATAGATAAGATTGTGCCCTGCAAACGCCATATCGGTCGTGCTTTCGCCCTCTCCCGCGTCGCAATAGACATAGCCGCAGACAAGCCTGGCCGACTGCATTTTTACAAGGTCACGGCGATATTCAGCCTTTCCAACGGTTTCGTCGCTGCACGAAAGATTTACTATGATATTGGCGCCAGCCTTAGCGTGATAAATCGAAGGGCTGTCAGGCACCCACAAGTCCTCGCAAATTTCGGCTGCAACGGTAAATTCAGGATGATTTTTAGCCTTGAAAATCAGCTTGGTACCGAAAGGTACGCTTTGACCCGCTACGCTTGCCTGACTTATAAATTTTTCTGCGGGAGTGAAGTGTCTGCATTCGTAAAATTCGCCGTAAGTAGGAATATACGTTTTAGGTACTACGCCCAAAATTTTCCCGCCGCATATAGCTACCGCACAGTTGTACAGTCTGCCGTTTACGCTAAGAGGCGCACCGACAAACACCAAAGCTCTTCCTCCGGCTGTCGCCGAAGCAATATCTTTAAGGCTTTGCACTACGCCGTCTAAAAGGCGCTTCTGGTTGAACAGATCGCCGCAGGTATAGCCGCATACTGACAGTTCGGGCAAAACGATTAATTGAGCACGGTTATCTGCGGCAGTATTAATCGCCTTTATAATATTTTGAGTATTGAATTGAACGTCAGCGACTTTTAAATCCGTCGTAGCCGCGCACGCTTTAATAAACCCGTAATTCATTAGTCTTGGTCTTTTCTTGCCAACGAAGCCTTATGTGCTTCCCTGATTTTAGCTTCTATTTCTTCCTTAAGTGCGGGATTAGCTTTAAGGTGCTCCCTCATCTTCTCTCTGCCGTTTGCGAGTTTTTCTTCGTTATAATATACCCACGCGCCGCTCTTTGTAAGTATACCGTATTCCAGTCCCAGATCGATAAGGCAACCTTCCTGGGAAATTCCGTCGCCGTAGATAATATCGAATTCCGCAACCTTAAAGGGAGGCGCAACCTTATTCTTTACAACCTTACACTTAGCGCGGTTACCTATAATTTCGCCGTCGTTTTTGAGCGCGTCAGCCTTGCGGATATCCAGACGGATGGTTGCAAAATATTTAAGCGCCTTGCCGCCGGGGGTAGTTTCGGGATTGCCGAACATTACGCCTACCTTTTCGCGGAGCTGGTTAATAAAGATGACGCAGGTCTTTGAGCGGTTTGTAATTGCCGTAAGTTTTCTAAGCGCCTGCGACATCAGCCTGGGAAGCGCGCCCACGTGCGCATCGCCCATATCCCCTTCGATTTCAGCCTTCGGAGTAAGCGCCGCAACCGAGTCGATAATTATTACGTCTACAGCGCTGGAACGAACTAGAGATTCGCAAATATCGAGAGCCTGTTCACCCGTATCAGGCTGTGAAACGTAAAGTTCGTCGGTGTTTACGCCAAGGGCCTTAGCGTATGCCGCGTCAAGTGCGTGCTCTGCGTCGATAAAAGCCGCAACGCCGCCGTTTTTCTGTGCCTGAGCAATAATATGAAGCGCTACCGTCGTCTTACCTGAGGATTCAGGTCCGAAAATTTCCATAATTCTGCCGCGGGGAACGCCGCCTACGCCTAGCGCCAGATCGAGCGACAGGCAACCGGTTGAAATAACGTCTATTTCCGAATTCACCTTGGCATCGCCGAGTTTCATAATCGCACCCTTACCGAACTGCTTTTCAATCATTGCGATTGTGGAATTGAGCGCCTTCTGTTTTTCTTCGTTCATATATTTTCTCCTGAATATTGGCTGAAGAGCCAATTACTTTATTGTTTTATAAGCAAGGAAGAGAGCCTGGTTGATTGCCTTTGCGGTAATTGCCGCTCTGTCTCCCTTAAAATTGAATTTATAAACCGAAACACCGTCCTGCGTGCCGATAGCAATATAGGCAAGGCCGACGGGCTTTAGCGTGTTATCCGACTTAGGTCCGGCTATTCCCGTGGTTGCGATTGAAATATCGCAATTACCCGTCTTTATGAGCCCTTCCGCCATCTCGCAAGCAGTCTGTTCAGATACCGCGCCGAATTGCTTTAACGTAAGTTCCTGAACTCCCAGTCGCCCCATCTTAGATTGGTTCGCATAGGTATTTAAACCTTCAAAGTAAACTTCGGAAACGCCGGGAACCTCGACAAGTTTTTTTGCGATTCCTCCTCCGGTAAACGATTCGGCAACGCTGATTCTCATACGGCGAAGTTTTAAAAGCTGAAACAGCCTGCGGGCAAGTGAAACGTCCTCAAGCGCATAAACGTAATCGTCCAGCGAAGTTACAAAGTTTCTCAATACTACGTCGGCGGACATTTTCGGAGTGGTTCCCGAATACGCAATTTCTATAGTCTTGTCGTCGTAGTCGTCGTATACGGCAAAGGACATTTCGGGGCAGAGCTCCGCGCTCTTTTTTATGGTCTGATTAATAAGCGCAGACGGCGCGCCAACGGTCTTAATAAACAGCTTATCGTAGCTCAAGCCGCGCTTTGCGTCAATCAATCCTACGGTTTTAACGCAGAATTTTTCAATGTCGCCGCAAGAATCGCATAAAAAAACGTATTGCGTTCCCGTATTCAAAACCAGTCCCGTATCAAACAAAGCTCCATAGAGCTTTGCGATATAGTCGGCTATCGTCTTTATCTGCCCGCCGTCGCAAATCACAACCGAATTGTCGAAATTATCTTTACATTCTTTAAGCTGACAAGCTATTTCCTTTGAATTGTCAAAAGCCAAAAAAGAAATTTTATCAAAATAAATACAGGCTGAAGAAAAAGTTCTTAAAATTTTGTCCAGCTCCGGATATTCAATCTTCAGTTTTTTGTTGCGTATAACAACCAGACAGTTGTTCATTTTAAACCTTTAAGACGGCTATATTTTTTATAATATAATTTATACCTGAAATTATGGTAAGTATTGTAGCTATTGCAAAAAGACAGAGTCCGACTAGATTGATAACCTGAACCGCAACGCTTTCAACCAAAAATTCGCCAAGACCTGCGCCGAAGAGCAAAATAACGATTGAAAAATCCTGAGCGGCGGTCTTATATTTTCCTATTTTATCGGCGGCGATAACTATGCCAGCATCGGCGGCAACCATTCTGAAGCCGCTGACAATAATTTCTCTGCCGAGAATTACGGCAACGCAGCAGCCGGCAACGATTATTGCCCACGAACCGAGATAAGCCGTAAAAAACGAGGGCACTGTGAGCATTACTATCATTGCGGTGGACACAAGAACCTTGTCCGCAATGGGGTCGAGAAATTTACCGAGATTAGTTACAAGGCGATATTTGCGGGCAATTTTACCGTCGAGAAAGTCGGTAAAGCTAGCAAGCGCAAAAACTGCAAGCGCAACAAAGAAATGTCCTGTAAACTGCAAATAGAAAAACAGCACGAAGACAGGTATCATTACCACTCTCGAAAGGGTGAGTTTATTAGGCAAATTCATAACGCCCTTGCCTGCCGCTATTTTATACGCGCGGCTATCCTTATCTATTTCTCTGTCGTCCATTTAAAAATCCTCCGTTTTTCCGAATAAATCGTAGTCGTCGCAACCTTCAATAGTAACGTCGTAATATTCGCCCTGTACGGCTGATGCAGAGTTGAAATATACCTTACCGTCTATATCGGGAGCGCTGAAGTATGCCCTGCCGTAAAAGCATTGTCTTTCATAATCTATTCCGTCGCACAAAACTTTAATTTTTTTACCGACAAACCCCGAAAGAAATTCTCGCGAGATTTCGCGTTGAGTTTCGTATAGCTTCTTTACGCGCTTTTTCTTGGTTCCGTAGGCAATCTGTCCCTTCAGCTTGTACGCAGGCGTATCAGGCTCGCGCGAATATTCAAAAAAGCCGCAATTAGTCAGCTTAGCCTGCCTTAAAAACTCGCACATAGCTTCAACTTCGTCCTCGGTTTCAGTGGGAAAGCCCGTGATAAAGGTAGAGCGTATTGCTATATCGGGAACGGCTATACGGAGCTTTTCAATCAGCGCAAGATATTCGTCCCTCCTTCCCCTCCTGTTCATCAGCTTCAGCACTCTGTCCTCGCTGTGCTGAAGGGGAATATCGAGATATTTTATAATTTTGGGGTTGTCCCTTATCTCCGCGATTAACTCGTCGTCAATCATATCTGGATAACAGTACAATAATCTTACACTATTAATGTTGACAAGCGTTGTCAGGTTTTGCAAAAAATTTACCAGATTTTTTTTGCCGTATAAATCTATACCGTAGCGCGTGACGTCCTGAGCGACCAGAATGAGCTCGGAAACTTCGCCGAGATTTTCAGCTTCTTTAAGGAGCTGTTCCATGGGATAGCTGACGTATGCGCCGCGGATTTTAGGAATAAGGCAATAGGTACACTTATTGTTGCAGCCGTCGGCAATCTTTAAATATGCGTAATGACAGGGCGTGGTTATAACTCTGTCAAGGCTGTATTTATTATCGCCTGAGCCAACGAAATTTACGCGTTCGCCCGAGTACGATTTTTCGAGT
>JBJEUZ010000020.1:0-4638 GCA_051884095.1 Candidatus Coproplasma sp. | reverse complement strand
TATTGCGTTTAACTCTTTAATTACTGAGCGTTTAAGCTCTTGCAAGCTGTCAGCTTCAACGGCAATAATTTTGCCGTTGTAGACGTCCAGCACTTCATAAACTGTTTTAACCTTGCCGCCCTGCTCTGAACGGGTGATTTTTGCCCGTATCTTGTTACCATTCATTTTAAGCCAGGCGCGGCAAGGCTTAGCTATATTTAACCGCTCGCTAAACTTAAAGCGCAAAAAACAATCAATTTCAATCATTGTTGCGCCTCCTCGCCCAGTCCGTCGAACGGGTCAACGGGCGCGCGGTTTTCCTCGTCGCGCTCGTAGACCACGCCCAGCCGTTTAATAGTGACTATAACGTCATAATCCCCGTTATGGTCAACCTTGCAAGCCTTTTCAATCTCTTTTATTGTTAAGTCACAATGAAGAGCGGAGGGGCGGCGCGTATTCATTTTGAAATTTGCGTACCTAATTAGCGCAATGCGCTTGAAAATTTCGCCCGTGTCGGTGTCGACAAATTCCGCCCGTATTAAATACTTAAATTCCTTGTTACGTTTCATTATTGCCCCCTTTTGCACGCTCGGCGCGCTTTCTGTCGTTGTATCGTTTGTTATAAATTCTTTGCATTTCCCGACGCTTGCGGACTTTCTCGGGGAGTTTGTCAAACTCTGCTTTGCGTTTCGCTCTGGCTTCGTCTGCAAGCTGCTTCTTTGTTTTCTGCTTGGTGGGCTTTTTACTATTGCGGTTTTGGCTCTCGCTCAATATTGCGCCGTATTCCTCGCGCTCCCAGGCTAATTGCTCGATGTGTTCCTCTATTGCCGCTCGCCTGCTCTTTGCTCGTGCCATTTCAACGGCTTGTTTTAAACGCTCGTTTTCCAGCTTTAAAACCTCGTTACGAGCTACAAGGCTCTTACACTTTGTTAACTCTTTCCGCACCGCTTCAAGCTGCTTTCTTAATTCCGCGTTTTCCGTTTCCTGCTGCTCAAATTCGGCTATAATTGCCGCTTTGCTCTCGATTTCGTTTGTTAAGTCAATAGACAAGCCCCAGCATAAACCCGCAATATGCTTCAAACGTTCTTGCAGCTCTTTAATAGTGAGCGGCGCGCGGTTGCCGTTTATTTCGTCGCTAAGGTATGGGCGGTTTATGTTGCTCATTTTCCGCACCTCCCTAAAAGATAATCAACGCTCACGCCGAAATAGTCGGCAAGTTTTACAAGTGTTTCGGGCTTTGGTGAGCTTTCGTCTGTTTCAAATTGTGATATGGTTGATTGTCCAATATTTAGCGCGTTGGCTAATTCGTCTTGCGATAATTCCCGAAACTTACGCAACGCGCGGAGATTCTCTCCGAAATTGCGCGAGGGTGGGGGAAGAATTTCGGCGCGTTCCTCGCTCTGAACGGCGGCGGGGGCTTTCTGGACGATAAGCGGAGAATTAAGAACGCCCGCGGCTGCCATATATGCATATGCCATTGAAACGCCTATTTCCGCGCTGTTTATGCACGCTTGCGCGCTCTTTATGTCCGACGTGATTTTATTAAAAAGCTGTTGCAACTGCTCGCCCTGGTTGTCAGTCATTGTTTACGCCCTCCTTGCGGCTCTGGCGCTGCAATCCCATAATTAAATCAACTGAAACGCATAGCCGATTTGCTAATAATACAAGCGTTGAAATTTTGATATTCGGCTGCTCTTTGGCTGCTTCATAACGACGTATTGTCCTTTCGTCAACGTGTGCACATTCGGCAAGATATTTTTGCGTTAAATGGTGATATTTGCGGAGGGAGCGCAAACGCTCGCCGAACGTTAAGCCGTAAAGACTTTCTTTATAAATGCGGTCTTTTTCGTTGTACCATACGCCCAGGAGCTGCACGGCTGCTATTTGCGCGGCTAAAATTTGTTGTGCTTCTTCCTCGTTGGCTATTGGTTTGTTTTCGTCAAACGTAATCATTATTGCGCCTCCTTGCGCCTTTTGGCGGCGCTGTATTCCTTTATTTTGGCTGTCAGAACGAGAGCGCAACGGCATATTTTACCGCTTGGCAAATAGCCTTTACCGTTACAGCTCTGGCAGCGCGGCGGCTCTTTTAATAAATACGGTTGTATACCGTTTTCGGTTAAATACTGTTCAAGCTCTCTTTGCGCTTTAAATTGTTCTTGCTGCAGTCTGGCTGCTTCCTCTGTGCGGTCATATGCAAGAGCTATGCCGATAGGCTGGCTATAACTCGAAGCGGCGCGGCTTAATGTGGAGTATCTGGGCAAGCTCTCGGCCTTTCTTAACGCCCAGGCGTGCCACTGCTCGCGGCTCTCGTAATAGGCTTTTACCTCTTCCAGAAGTAACGGCAGCTCGCGCCGAACGCCGGCGGCAAGCGTTTTCACGCCGTAACGACTTACAAGAAACTTGACACGGTTTGCCGACTGCTGCGAGGGCAACGGCAAGCCGTCGCGCTCAACGTCGTAATACTCGGTTGCCCCGTCATAATGGCAGCCCGTAACCGTCAATGTGTATTCCTCAATCTCTTTGCCTATGCGCTCACGGATTAGCACAGACAAGCCCACGGCAAAATTAAAATATAACTTGCCGTCGTCGCCCTGATAGAGCGGCATTTTTTGCCCACTATTCATAATTTAACCTCCCTTGTATCAACAAAACTGTGATAACTTTTCTAAATATTATCACAAAGTCGTTGACGGTGTCAATTAAATATCTCATTTTTGTTGATAAATTTTAAAAAAAATTCTACAATACAGTTACGAGGTAAAGGCAAAATGAAATTAAAAGAATTACGAAACAACCACAAATTAACATTGAAGCAGCTTTCGGCGGCTGTTGGATTGTCGCCGCAAGTCCTTTCACGCTATGAATTAGGACAAACGCAACCAGATTTTACGACCTTAATAAAATTAGCGGATTTTTTCGGCGTTACGGTTGATTACCTTTTAGGACGTGAAGAGCAAGGACAAGGAGGGGCGGCGGGCTTTGCAATGACGAAGCGCGCGGAGCTTACCTCCGAAGAGGACGAATTATTATATTATTTCCGCGCATTAAGCCCGTACTTAAAGCAAAATTTATTGACCGCCGCCCAGACAATGGCAACGGGTAGCGGCGTAAAGCCTTTACACAAAAAGGCATAAATAATAAAATAACCTCCACGGCGCACAGTCCCACACGTCGGGGAAAAATCAAACGCGCCCAGGAGGTTTTATTATGTACGATATTAACAAGGTCAAGGAGCTTGCGGGGCAAATGCTCGCGCTTGCCGCTCAAATGCTGCACGCCGTAGAGGTTGACGAACTAGAACGGCGGCGCATAGTTGAGGAAGCAAAAAAAACGTAGTCGGCAAGGTGATTGCGTTTCCGTCTGAACGGAGGGAGGAAGAAAAGCAAGAAAATTCAAACACGCTAAAAACGGGTTTAAGATTTACCAAAAAGGAGATTAAATTATTACCCGTGGAATTAAAAAAATATATCACAGTAGAAATAATTATACCCGTCAGGCAAAAGCCCAACGGGGTATATGAAGCACGTTACCGCGCTCACGGTATAAATATTTATGCCGCGGCCGCCGACTTTAACCAGCTTCAACCGCGATTTTACAAGGCAATGTTAAACTATGCGCCGCGAGTTGCGGCGTTGGACACTCAAAAAGAGCAAGCCAAGGCGCGAGAGCTACCGCCGTTTAATGCGGTATGCGCGCGGTGGTTAGAGCTTAAAGCCCCGACCATAAAGGAGGCAACGCATAAATTTTATGTGCAGTTGCTCACCGCCAGCATTTACCCCGTATTTAATGGGCGCAAAGTTGACGAGGTCAAACAATCCGACGTTCAGGAGCTTTTAAACGACTACATAGACCAGGGCAAGTACAGAACGGCAACGAAGATATACCAGGCATTAAAAGCTATCTTTGATTTTGCCGTAGGTGATGAGCTTTTAGCGCGTTCACCTATGCGCCTATTAAGGCCGCCGAAGTACGAGGAGCGCAACGGCTCGGCGTTCAGTCTGGAAGAGGAACGCGCGTTTCTGGAAGCCGTACAGGGTAGCAAATGCGCACCCGAAGTTAAAGCGGCTTTGCTGCTTCTTCTCTATACGGGAATACGGCGTTCAGAGCTTGCCAGCGCGGAAATAGCAAACGGCTTTGTGTCGGTGGTATGCGCAAAAACGCGTAAGGGGTTTGCCGAACGGCAGCGGCTCATACCAATAACGCCAATGTTGGCGCGGTGGTTACCCTCGTTCGATTTACTGCAGTTGACTGCAGTCCGCCCCGATGCGCTCACCCAGGCATTAAAGCGGCTTGCACCGTCTCACCACTTGCACGACTTGCGGCATACGTTTATAACGCGCTGCCAGGAATGCGGCGTTGCGCGCGAGGTTGTTTCCGTTTGGGCTGGTCACGCGGCGGACAACACGCAAACGACGAAAGTATATACGCATTTTTCGCCCGAATTTATGCAGCGCGAGGCACAGAAAGTAACTTACAAGGTTTAATATTCAGATTTGGGAGCGTTTGGGAGTGCGTTATAGTCCCCGCAAAGTCCCCAAAACGGCATAAAAAAACCGTCGTTAATCGTTTAATTACTGCCATAATTAACGAAAAACAACGGTTATTGGCTGGGGTAGCTGGATTTGAACCAACGAATGACGGAGTCAGAGTCCGTTGCCT
>JBJEUZ010000019.1:0-4706 GCA_051884095.1 Candidatus Coproplasma sp. | reverse complement strand
AAAAGCGGGGGCTTGAGTTTACGTTGCCGCAAATCAGATGAATCTTGGAAGCATACCGAATACGACGCCGAGCACGTAGATTATGAGAGCAATCCAATAAAAGATTTTCCACGCGCGCTTTTTGCCCCTTACGTAACCGTAAGCGGGAAGGGCGATTGCGACCAACAAACCGAGGCTTGCAAGCAAGCTGAGTATCGAGCTTATCTGATTGAGAATCGCGCCAACGCTGCCAGTATACTTTGCGACAAAGGCAATAATGCCGCCCACAACGTACATTACAGCAGAAATTGCAAGTCCCCAGAACGCGCAGGTCTTTACCATATCGCGTCTTTCGGTAGTTTGAGTAGTTCTTCTTTTTGCCATAATAATTCTCCTTAAAAAGTTTATTGGAACGCCTTAAAGGCGGTCAATTCGTAATCGAAGCCGAGTTTCTTCAATACAGCTGAAAAGTAGTCGGGCAATGGCGCGAAAAAGGTCATGCGCTCTCCCGTGGAAGGATGGGTAAATTCAAGACGGCAGGCATGCAGAAGCTGACCGTTGAGATTGAATTTTCGCTTTTTTGCGCCGTACACGTCGTCGCCGACTACGGGATGTCCGAGGTATTTCGCGTGGACGCGTATCTGATGCGTTCTGCCCGTTTTAAGATTGAACATACAGAGCGTATATCCCTGCAAGCGCTGTAAAACCTCGTATTCGGTAATTGCAATCTTACCCTTTTCGGGCGGTACCACCGCCATCTTTACGCGGTCGACGGGACTTCTGCCTATGTACGTGGTAATTGTGCCCGAGTCGTCCTTTACGTTGCCCTCTAAAAGCGCGACGTACGTTCTGCGGCAGGACTTTTCCTCTATCTGACCCGCGAGCGAAAGATGAGCTCTGTCGTTTTTTGCCACGACCAACAGCCCCGAAGTGTTCTTGTCTATTCTGTGAACTATACCCGGGCGGAGAACGCCGCCGACGCCGCTTAAATTTTTAAGTCGGAAAAGCAACGCGTTGACCAGCGTTCCGTCTACGTTCCCATTGCCTATATGAACCGTCAGCCCCTGCTGTTTATTTATTACGGCAAGGTCGTCGTCCTCGTAAACTATATCCAGCGGTATATCTTCGGGTTTTACCGAATATTCAACGGGGTCGGGAAGCGTACAGGTAATCTCGTCGCCTACGTTTACCTCCTGCGACGCCTTGGATACCTTGCCGTTGATTAAAACCGCGCCACTATCGAACAGCTTTTTTACAGCCGAACGGGAGGGGCTTTGTAAAAGTTTGCAAAGGCTGACGTCCGCGCGTTCGCATTTTTCCCCGACGACAAAACGCTTGGTTTCCATTACTCTTCTTCGCCGTCGGCTTGGGTATTTTCGCTTTGCGCGCCTTCAGCCTTTTGCTCTTCGGCTGTTTTGCGCGCGCTCTGCGCCGCCTTTGCTCGCTTGGTCAGAGGGAAAACCGCCCATTCGTTCAAAAACAGCAGATCCACCGCGGCGATAATTACGCCGAAAACTATCCAGAAATCGGCAAAATTGCAACAAGCCCAGTTGCCGAACATATTTACCCAAACGAAGTCGCGTACGTTGCCGAAAGCTATTCTGTCTACAAGGTTGCCGACTGCGCCCGAGACGACCATAGCCAACGCCAGCTTTAAGAGTACAAATCTTTCGGGCAGAACCACAAAGCAGCCTATAAGCAGGACCAGCATAATCACGGTTATGATTATTAAAAACGTCTGCCCCCATTCCGCGCTTGCAAGGAATGAAAACGCCGCGCCGGGATTGCGCACGCCGCTTTCAACCGTTATGAGTTTAGGAATTACGGTAAAATTCCATAAAAACTCTTCCTCGCACCATTTAAGCACAAGATCCGCGGCTAACAGCACGGCGAATACGGCTATGGTTATTATACTTATTTTGCCAAATTGAGGCTTGAACTTTTTTATTGACATACTGATATTATAGCACCTTAAACGTGAAAACGGAAACGATTTAAAGATATTTATAAAAAATAAAAGCGCAAACTTACGAATGCGCTTTTAACTTAAATTATTTGATGAATCCCAGACTGATTAAAATGGCTTTATCCACCTGCGACATAGTAGCGGCGGGCAGTTCGCCTATCCTCTCCTTTAACCTGCGTTTATCGAGGGTGCGAATCTGTTCAAGAAGAATTACAGAATCCTTTGCAAGCCCGTAGGAATTGGACGGGAGCTCTATATGAGTGGGCAGCTTTGCCTTGTTGATTTTGCTGGTTACTGCGGCGGCGATTATCGTAGGGGAATACTTATTGCCTACGTCGTTCTGCACTACCAGCACGGGACGGACGCCGCCCTGCTCGCTACCCACCACAGGGGATAAATCCGCATAATACAGCTCGCCTCTCTTGATTGTCATATTATACCTCTTTGCGCACGTGCGCCGCGGGGCAATATTAATACATTATATGTATCGCCCGAGGTTTATTGTTGACAAGCGTGAGAATTTTTATACCGTGGGAAGAACTATTACGCCGTAAGCCGACAAAAACAGATATACGTAGTATACCGCGAGCAACGAAAGCATCGTAACGCCCGCCGCCCTGCCGAGGCTGTGTTTTTTACCCAATGAGAACAACAGCAGAGCAAGCACGCCGACAACAGATACCGCGCAGTCGATTATAAAGCTGAGGGGATTGCCTATATATACGCCCGTATTGCCCGAGCAGATAAAACTTAAGCCGCCTACAAAGAGGATATTGGCAATGTTTGAACCGATTATGTTGCCCGTAGCAATACCCATATCTCCCTTCTTCGCCGCCGAAATTGACGTCACCAGTTCTGGAAGAGAAGTTCCGAAAGCTACGACCGTGAGTCCGACGATTACTTCGTCTATGTGAAGAAGGTCGGTTGCAATGAAGCTGGCGGACTGCTGAACGGCTATACCGCCGCCCACGACGCAGCCGAGACCGACGAGCGTTACGACTATTAAAAACCAGGTCTTATCCATCATCTCGCGATATTTTGCGCTCAATGCAGCAAAGAAGCCCTTTACGCCGCCGACAGGCTGACTTCCCGACTCTTCAACGGGTGCGGCGTCTGCAAAAGTCGTTGCGGTGGCTTCCTCTATGAGTACGCTCTTCTGCCTCATCGCGACGATAATCGTATAGCCCATAAACGCAAAGTAGAGCAAAAGGAGTATTAATCCTTCCCACCATACGAAGGTTTCGCCGATAAGTCCCAATGCAATAAAGAGCGCGGAAATTGCTATGAGAAATGGAATTTCGATGCAGCGCGAGCTCTTTTCTACGGGAATATTCGTAATCAACGAGGAAATACCCAAAATCAACAGCACGTTCATAATGTTGCTGCCGATAATATTTCCTATAGACGTACCCGAGCTGCCCGTAATCGAGCTGACCGTAGAGACCGCCGCTTCAGGCGCGGAAGTGCCGAGGGCGACTACCGTAAGTCCGATTATCAGCGACGAAACCTTAAGTTTTGCCGCTATGCCGGACGCGCCGTCCACCAACCAATCGGCGCCCTTGACCATTACGAAGAAGCCGACGATTAGCAAAAATACGTTCAAAATTGCCTGTCCTACCATAAATTCTTACCTGCCTTTATGAATTATTGTCCGTAATAAAACAAAAAAGACCCTTAACTTAAATTACTTTAAGTTAAAAGTCTTGTTACCGTAATAAAGTACCGGTGTCAAACTCCGAGCGGTTACGCCGTGATGACGAAGTTTGCCTTAAACTACTCCCTTCCAACAAAGCTATTCTATCACGCTAGTTAAAGGTTTGTCAAGCGTTTGATAACTTTATGAAAATTTTTTACCAAATCTTTAGCAGTCACGCAGTAGTCCGTCCTCTCGCGCGAGCAGTCCTCGGCAGTCGAGCCGAGCACGTAGGCGGAAGCTATAGCTGCGTCGAACAGATCAAGCCCCCTTGCCGCACTTCCGCAGATAAGCCCCGTCAACAGATCTCCCGAGCCGCCCTTGGAAAGCGCAGTTGTTCCGCGAAGATTGAACACAGTTCGCTCGCCGTTGCAAATTACGGTGGTTGAACCCTTTAAAAGGACGGTTACGCCGTATTCTTTTGCAAATTTTTGAGCATATCCGACGGGATCGCGCAAAATCTGTTCAACCGAAAGATTTGTAAGTCGGGCAAACTCCTTTACGTGCGGAGTTATCAGCACCTGACAGTTTTTTTCTTTGAGCGCGTCCACGCCGTACTTTGCAAGAGAATTTAGCCCGTCGGCGTCGATAATCAATTTCCCCGCGTAGACGTTTAAAATATTTACAACTTCGCCATAAAGTTTTTCCGACGTTCCGCAGCCTGAACCAACGGCTATAGCCTGTGCGGAAAGGTCGGGAGAGTCGAGATAGATTACCTGCGGATAGGCGTTAACCAGCGCGTCCCTTACGCCTTTATCGCTTGTCAACTTAATATATCCGCACCCCGATTGCAGAGCCGCAGAAAGGGCAAGCGCAGCCGCGCCCTTGTAGCGCTCGCTTCCCGCAATCAGGTTCGCCGCGCCGTATACGCCCTTGTGAGAGTTGCGCTTACGTTCTGGGAAGAATGCGCTTATATCTTCATCGGCATACGCTTTTGCAAAATTGCCCTCCGCCGTTATGCCAATATCCCTCTTTACGACCTCGCCGCAATAGTCTGCGCCGTCGCCCAGAACCATTCCTGATTTATATTCCGCAACCGCAACCGTTAAGTCCGCCTTTACCGCTATC
>JBJEUZ010000018.1:0-21316 GCA_051884095.1 Candidatus Coproplasma sp. | reverse complement strand
TTTTCGCCCGTGTTGCGGAAGAGGTATTCAACCGCCTTTTCGCCGTAATACGACCAGGCGATAATGGTAGTAAGACCGAACAGGGGGATAATGACCGAATATACGACCGTGCCGAAGGTTCCGAACTGTTTATTGAATGCAAGCATGGAAACCTGCGTGTCGATTATACTGCCCGAATATAGCACTTCCATATCGTTTCCGAAAGAGACCAGAATGAGCAGAGCCGTCAGCGTGCAGATAATAAACGTGTCGAAGAACACTTCAAATATTCCCCAGAAGCCCTGTTTCATCGGTTCTCTTGCCTCGGACGCGCTGTGTGCTATGACCGAAGAACCCAGACCAGCTTCGTTGGAGAATATGCCGCGCGCAAGACCCTTTTGAATTATCTGTGCAAAGGTAAAGCCGGCTACGCCGCCTGCAGCCGCCTGAAACGAGAATATATTTGTAAATATAAGCGCAAACGCGTTGCCTATCATTGTAACGTTTGCAAAGATGATGACGAGCGCCATTATTATGAACAGCACGGACATAAACGGTACCAATATGGAGCAGACCTTACCTATGCGCTTTACGCCGCCGATAATTATAAGCGCAAGCACCGCGGCAAGGACTATTCCCACCACGAGGCTTACTATCTGCGCGTTCGCATCGGGGAGCGCGCCTGTAATCGTCCCTGCGATTTTGTTGGTCTGCGTGCCGCCCATGCCTATTGCCGCAAGCGCGCAGAACAGCGCCGCCATAAATCCTAAAACTTTGCCTACCGTTCCCAGGATTTTGCGACCGCTGTCGCTCTTTGCCTGCAGGGGCAAGCCTTCGCTGAGATAGTACATTGCGCCGCCTGCAAAATCTCCCGTGGGGGATTTCTTTCTGAAATGCATACCCAACACGTTTTCTGAAAAGTTGGTTACCATTCCGAAGAAGGCGGAAATCCACATCCAGAACACCGCGCCGGGACCGCCCGTCATTATGGCGGAAGTAACGCCTATTATGTTGCCCGTGCCAACCGTTCCCGAAATGGCTGTGGCAAACGCTTCAAAGGGCGAGATTGAACGCTCATTGCCGTTTCCCTTCTTTTTGCCTATGCCCTTGAACGAAGCCCCGACCGACTGCGCCATCGAAGTTTTAAACTTCCGCACCTGCAAAAATTTAGTGCGTACGGTAAGCAGTATGCCCGTGCCGAGTATAAGAATAACCATCGGCCAACCCCATACTATGCCGTTGATAAACGAGTTGACGTTTTCGATAACCTTTAAAACTTTATCCATTCAATCCCTCCCGAGGATTAAAAATTACGTAAAATAAAAAACGGAATGTGTTCACACTCCGTTAAAAACAATTACCACTTTAATACTTTTCGTTGCGTACGCGGCTCTGTCCTTTTGCCTGAGAGATTAACGGAAAACAAGTCCGTCTTGCCCCTTCGGCACTCAATTTAATGAGGTTCTCCGGAGTGCTATCCAATCACAGTCGGCAGGGCGTAAATGCGCGCGCCTTCTGCAATCTTCAATTAGCGTGTTCAATTATAGGGGTATAATAGCACGGTTTTATATTTTTGTCAAATATAAATGTTTAGGTTGGCTTTAAAAGTCCTACGGCGCGGCAGACTGCCGCGCCGTTTCGCCCGATTCTATATTATAATACTTCTTTTTCTGGGTTTATAAGACCTTGGATAAGAAATCCTTCAATCTTGCATTTTTAGGATTGCCGAAAAATTCCTTGGGCGTATTTTCTTCCTGAATTTTGCCCTCGTCCATAAACAGCACGCGCGTGGCGACTTCCCTGGCAAAGCCCATTTCGTGCGTTACCACGACCATCGTCATACCGCTTTCGGCAAGCTCCTTCATCAGCGAAAGCACCTCTCCGACCATTTCGGGGTCGAGTGCGGAGGTGGGCTCGTCAAAGAGCATTACGTCCGGATTCATCATAAGCGAACGCGCGATTGCGATACGCTGTTTCTGACCGCCTGAAAGCGAGGAGGGGTATTCGTTGATTTTTTCGGGCAGGTTTATGCGCTTAAGCAGCTCTTTTGCCTTTGTTTCCGCTTCTTCCGCGGTCATAAGTTTGAGCTTGACGGGCGCATAAGTCATATTCTGAAGCACGTTCATATTATTGAACAGGTTAAACTGCTGGAAAACCATGCCCATCTTTCTGCGCGCAAGGTTTATATCCTGATGATTGTTTGCGTAGGTGCTCTTTACGGCGGAATGGTATTCCTTGCCCTCGAACCTCTTCAAAAGGTCCTCCGTCTTGATTCTGGCGATAACGGCGTCGTGCAGGCAATCTGCGGGAACGCTGCCTTCAAGCTCTGCGGCAATCTTTTTGTACGTCTTTGATTTGTCTATAATATCGGGGTGGAGGTAGGGGTCGACGGGTGTTAAAAGTTTATCTTCAAGCCAGACTTCGCCGTAAGTTACTTCTTCTAAAAGGTTCATACAGCGCAAAAATGTTGACTTGCCGCTGCCCGAAGGTCCGACGATTACTATCCGTTCGCCCTTTTCAACGTCGAGGCTGACGCCCTTTAAAACCTGCGTCTTTCCAAAATTTTTATAGACGTTTTTAACGTTTATCACTCTTTCTCAACCTCCTTTCAATGAGTTTGATAATCAGCGTAAGCAGATATACGATGGCAAGGTAGAACAGCGCAACGACTACCATTGGCGCAAAGTAGGTCGCGAGATTCTGTCCCGAACCCAGAACCTGCGCCGCCTGAGTCAAGTCGAACATGCCTATCATGCTTACGATGGAAGTTTCCTTAATCAGCGCGATAAGCTCGTTGCCGATAGCGGGAATAACGTTCTTCATACCCTGCGGAATGACGATGTGCAGCATTGTCTGGCTGCCGTTAAGTCCCAACGCTCTGCCCGCTTCGGTCTGACCCTTGTCTACGGACAGGATGCCGGCGCGGATATTCTCCGAAACGTATGCGCCGCTGTTTATGCCGAACGCTAAAATTGCGGTGACCGTGAGGGGGAAACCTTTGATTGCAAAGATTACGAACGCCATAATAAACAGCTGTAATGCCATAGGCGTGCCCCTGATTATGGTCGTGTAAACGTTGCAAAGAAAGTTTGCAACCTTGACCACAGCGTTTTTTTGCGGCAATATCTTTACGATGGCAACGATTGTTCCCAGTAAAAGTCCCACAACCGAAGCGCCCAGCGACACAAGAACGGTTATTTCAAGACCCGACAGAATCATCGTGTAGTACTTCTGCGTCGTAAAGATAGCGGCAATATTTTCAAAAAAAGATGCCATTAAATTTAAGTTCATAAACAATTTCCAGGGGTGGCGGTTTTTCCGTTATGCGGCAAATAACGCCGAAATTTTTAAATTAAGAATTTTTTTGTTCGGAACGGTCGGCGACGGGCTGAATCCTTTTAAACGGGCTAAAAGGGAACGGCGTTTATCGTTCCCTTTTTGTGTTTTAAAGATTGGTTACAGAGCCTGTTCGCTTGACGCTTTATTTGCGACCGAAACGAACCTGATTAATCGGTAAGTCCGAGGTGTTTTGCAACAAGTTGATTGATTCCGTCTTCGCCGAGCTCGCTGAGTACCTGATTGATGGCGTTGAGCAGTTCGGTATTGCCCTTGGTAACGCAGATTGCGTATTGTTCTTCGGTTGCATTTTCAGAGTCGTAGTACAGCGCGTAGCAGCTGAGAGAATCGTTATTCTTTACGATATATTCTGCGGGGAGCTTATCAACGACTACTGCGTCTACGCCAGTGCCGAGTGCGGATACCGCAATCTGAGCGTTGCTGTACGTTACAAGCTCGGCGCCGGTGCCGTACAGTACGCCTTCGTATTCGTAATCGGGGTCGCTTTCCTGTCCGTTAATTTCCAAGTCTACGTAGATGTGCCCCGTAGTGTTGGTCTGAACGCCTATCTTCTTTCCTGCAAGCGCTTCCCAAAGAATATAATCAGTGCCGTCAGCGGTCGTTCCGCTTATCGAGAAGGCGTCGTTTTTAAATATTACGTACTGAACCGAAGTGAAATAGGGGTTGGAGAAATCAACCAATTCCTGTCTTGCGGGGGTTATGGTAATACCAGCTGCGCCGCAATCGAACTGCGTGCCCTTGGATACGTTGTCGATGATGACGCCGAAATCGGTGTTGGTGAATACTACCTCTTTACCTAACTTTTCGCCAACCAGGTTCATAATGTCAACGTCAACGCCCTTTATAACGTCGCCGTCGTAGTATTCGAAGGGCGCGAAGAACGCGTTGGTGTCAACGTAAATTTTGTTGCTTTCGCCGCAGGCGGTAACCGATACACCCATTACCGCGGTGCACGCAACAGCCGCCGTTGCCAATAATGCCTTTTTGATTTTCATATTTATACCTCTTAAAAAAGTTTTTTTGAATTTGATGAATTTATATTAATATCTTATTTCAAGAATGTCAATCAAAATAATGCATAAAATCAAATTATTATGTATTTTTATAAATTTACAACAAATGGGAGTTACTTGCAAAAAGCATTTTATTCCGCAGTGCGCGTCAAATTATGCTCATAAACTATACCTATATATATAATTTTGTGCAATAGCGCATATAATCATATGTTATAGTGCGCCCTTGTGCAAGTATGCAAGAGCGCTGAATATCCACGCGGCGCGGTGAATATTTATGCGAAATATACAAAATTTTGCGTGGTATAAATAATTAGTTTTCCGGATTAATATGCGCGGAATAGATTTTTTGGGAAATTTTGATAAAAACAGTTGACACGTTTTGAATAGTATGATATTATAAACCCACAAAACCTACTAAGCCGATAGGAAATATAGATTTATAGTCGGCGGGTAATTAAAATAAAACGACCGCAACCGTAAAGGCCAGGTCTTATTAAAGGAGAATACATATATGACAGTTTACAAATCGGCGCTCGAACTTGTGGGCAACACACCGTTGGTGGAATTGACCAATTACGAGGCAAAACACGGGTTAAAGGCAAAAATCGTTGCAAAACTTGAATATTTCAACCCCGCGGGTTCGGTCAAGGACAGAATCGCAAAGGCCATGATAGAGGACGCGGAGGCGAGCGGTAAGCTGAAGAAGGGCGCGACCATAATCGAGCCCACCTCAGGCAATACGGGCATAGGGCTGGCGGCTGTCGCGGCAATCAAGGGCTACAGAATTATTATTACAATGCCCGAAACGATGAGCGTTGAAAGGCGCAACCTCATACGCGCATACGGTGCTGAAATAGTTCTGACCGAGGGCGCAAAGGGCATGAAGGGCGCTATCGCCAAGGCGGAAGAGCTTGCAAAGGAAATTCCCGATTCCTTCATTCCCGGTCAGTTCGTAAATCCCGCAAATCCCAAGACTCACCGTCAAACCACGGGCCCCGAAATCTGGAGAGACACCGAAGGAAAGGTGGATATTTTCGTTGCGGGCGTCGGAACGGGCGGCACGGTTACGGGCGTGGGCGAATACCTGAAGTCGCAAAATCCCGACGTAAAGGTGGTGGCGGTAGAACCCGCTTCTTCACCCGTGCTCTCCAAGGGCGTGGCTGGCACGCATAAAATTCAGGGCATCGGCGCAGGCTTTGTGCCCGCAACCCTTAATACAGGGGTTTACGACGAGATTATAACCGTAGAAAACGACGACGCCTTTGCTACCGGCAAGGAAGTGGGAAGAAGCGAGGGCGTGCTTGTGGGGATATCTTCGGGCGCGGCTCTCTGGGCGGCGACCCAGCTTGCAAAGCGCCCCGAAAACGAGGGTAAGACCATAGTTGTTCTGCTCCCCGATACGGGCGACAGATATCTTTCCACGCCGCTGTTTGCCGAATAAAAACACAACGGAGAAAACAAATGCAATTCGAAACTCTGTGTCTGCACGCGGACGACAACAAAAAGGACGAATGGGGCACAATTACGGCGCCCATCTGTCAGGCGGCTACCTTTGTGCACAAGGGGGTGGAAGTCCAGTCGGAATACAGCTATTCGCGGCTTTCCAACCCCACGCGCGCACATCTCGAAAATACGGTTGCCAGGCTCGAAGGCGGCTGCGCCGCCTTCGCCTTTTCGTCGGGTATGGCAGCCATAACCTGCGTAATGAAGCTGTTCAAGGCTCCCGCGCACGTTATAGCTTCCGAAGATTTGTACGGCGGAAGCCTGAGGTTGTTCAGGAACGTCTGCTCCTGCGAGGGGCTATCTTTCGATTTCTGCAACACGGGCGATATAGACAAGGTTAAATCGTTAATCAATCAAAACACAAGGCTCATTTACGTAGAGACGCCGTCCAATCCCCTGATGCAGGTAACGGATATCAAGGCGATTGCAGAGCTGGCTCATTCGCGCAATATCGCGCTGGTCGTGGACAACACGTTTCTTACGCCGTACTATCAGAATCCCCTGTCGCTCGGCGCGGACGTGGTAATTCATAGCGGCACCAAATATCTGGGCGGACATAACGACGTGCTTGCAGGCTTTGCGGTAACAAAGACCCCCGAATATGCCGAGGCTATCGCATATCTCTACAAGACCGTGGGGGCGTGTCTTTCGCCGTTCGACAGCTTTCTGGTTGAAAGGGGAATCAAGACCCTGCCGTTGAGAATGGACAAAATTTCGGCTAACGCCCGTGAAATCGCCGCGTGGCTGCGCGCAAACGGACGGGTAAAAAGGGTATATTACGCGGGCTTTGACGACAGAGCGGACTATTGCGTATCGATGCGTCAGTCGCGCGGGTTCGGCGGCATGATTGCCTTCGAGGTCAAGAGCGAAGAGCTTGCAAAGCGTATTCTGGCAAAGGTAAAGATTATTCAGTATGCCGAAAGTCTGGGCGGGGTAGAAACGCTTATTACCTATCCGATGATGCAGACTCATGCCGACGTGCCAAAGGAAGAGCGCGACGCGCGCGGCATAAACGAGCGGTTTTTGCGTCTTTCGGTGGGTATAGAAAATCTTGAAGATTTGCTTGCCGACCTGAAACAGGCGTTTGAAAACTGACTTTAATTTTAATCGGGGGCGTAATATAGCGCGATGAAATACGATTTTGATAAAATAATACCACGCAGGAACACCAACAGCTTAAAGTGGGACTTTGCCGAAAGGCGCGGAAGGAGCGCGGATATTCTTCCGCTGTGGGTGGCGGATATGGACTTCGCTTCGCCGAACGAAGTCATAGACGCGCTCAAACAAAAGGCGGAACACGGAATTTTCGGCTATTCCGAGCCGTTGGACGACTATTTTTCAGCGCTGTGCGGCTGGTTTGAACGCAGACACGGCTGGCAGCCGCAGGCGGATAAGTTTGTGCTCTCGTGCGGGGTGGTGTTTGCCATAAATACCTTAATACGCGCGCTCACTTCGCCTAACGACGCGGTGATTATTTTGCAGCCCGTTTACTACCCTTTTGCCGAAAGCGTAAGGGCTAACGGTAGAAAGCTGGTTGTTTCCCGATTGTTGACGGACGGAAAGAAGTATTTTGTCGACTTTGACGACTTTGAACGGAAGATTGAGGAAAATAACGTAAAGCTGTTTATTCTGTGTAGTCCGCACAACCCCGTGGGCAGAGTGTGGAAGCGGGAAGAGCTGAAAAAGCTAGGCGAAATCTGTTTAAGACACGGCGTATTTGTAATTTCGGACGAAATTCACGCCGACTTTGTGTACGGCGAAAACAGGCATACCGTATTTTCGCAGGTTGACCCGCGTTTTGAAAGTATCAGCGCAATTTGCACCGCGCCGACAAAGACCTTCAACCTTGCAGGTCTGCACAACGCAAACATATATATACCTGACGACAAGGTGCGCAGGGCGTACCTGACCGAACAGGACAGGCAGGGTTACAGTCAGAGCAACGTTATGGGAATCGTTGCCTGTCAGGCGGCGTATACCTACGGCGACGAATGGCTGGAGCAGTTGAAGGAGTATCTTGTTCAAAATATTGCTTTCGTCAAGCAATATCTTGCGGCGAATATGCCTAAGGTAAAGTTTTACGAGCCCGAGGGTACCTATCTTTTATGGCTGGATTTTTCGGCGTATAATCTTACGGATAGTCAGTTGGAGGAAAAAATCGAAAGGCAGGCGAACGTATGGCTGGACGGCGGATACGTATTCGGCGAGGGAGGAAGCGGCTTTCAGCGGATAAACGCGGCTTGCCCGCGCGCAACCTTGAAAGAGGCGTTGACCCGCATATATGAGGCGTTCAGGTAAACTTGAGGATATAACGTATATCGATAATTGATAGCGGCGCGGACCGATAAAGTTCCGCGCCGCGCATTTTTTGCACAAAAAAATAAATTTTCGCGCCGTTATTATTTTACATAATCAAAAGATTTGATATAATATATACGAAACAATACTCAAGGAGCGAATTATGAATTACAGACAGGAATCCCTTAAAAAACACGGCGAGTGGAAGGGCAAGATAGAGGTGGTTTGCCGCGTGCCCGTTGACAATCGCGAGGACCTCTCGCTGGCATATACGCCCGGCGTTGCAGAGCCCTGTATGGCTATACACGAGGACGTGGAAAAGAGCTTTACGCTTACACGCCGCTGGAACACCGTTCCCGTAATTACGGACGGCACGGCGATTCTCGGTCTGGGCGATATAGGACCCGAAGCGGGTATGCCCGTTATGGAGGGCAAGTGCGCGCTGTTCAAGGCATACGGCGACGTGGACGCCTATCCCTTGTGCATCAGGAGCAAGGACACCGAGGAAATTATAAAGACTATCAAACTTCTTTCGGGTTCGTTCGGCGGCATCAATCTTGAAGATATTTCCGCGCCCAGGTGCTTTGAAATCGAGACAAGACTCAAGGAGGAGTTAGATATCCCCGTATTCCACGACGACCAGCACGGCACGGCAATAGTGGTTGCCGCGGCTCTTACCAACGCGCTCAAACTTGCTGAAAAGCAAATTGGAGAGATTAATTTGGTTATAAACGGCGCGGGCGCAGCAGGCATTTCTATTGCCCGGTTCCTGCTTAAATTCGGCGTTAAAAACATAATTTTATGCGACAAGGCGGGTATTCTTGTCGAGGGCGACCAAACAATCAACCCTGCGCAGCAGGATATAGCAAAGATTACCAACCGCGAAAAACTTACGGGAACGCTTGCCGACGCCATGCGCGGAGCGGACGTGTTCGTGGGCGTTTCGGGCCCCAACTGCGTAACCGCGGATATGGTAAAGTCTATGGCGGAAAGGTCTATTCTGTTCACTCTCGCCAACCCCGTTCCTGAAATTCCGCGCGCCGAAGCGCTTGCGGCAGGTGCGTTCATCGTAGGTACGGGTTCGTCGGAGTTCCCCAATCAGATAAACAACGTGCTTGTGTTCCCCGGTCTGTTCCGCGGCGCGCTTGACGTGCGCGCGACTACCGTCAATACCGAGATGATGACCGCGGCGGCAAGGGGAATAGCCGCGTACGTTGCCGAGGACAAGCTCTCGCGCGAGTTCATTCTGCCCTACGCTTACGACAAGGGCGCGCATAAATGCGTTGCCGAAGCCGTAGCAAAGGCGGCGATTGCTTCGGGCGTTTCCAAGCTGAATAAATAACCGAATCGAGATTTTTGTAAATAAATATAGGTAATGTAAAGCCGCCCGACGGAAAATTTTCCGTCGGGCGGCTTATCTGTTGTCAAAATTTCGGGTAGCTTTTGTTGCCGAAATTTATTGAATTTTTTAGTTATTCGCGGTAATCTTCGTCCTCTGTCGGTGGCAAAGTCTGCTTGCTTCTTTTGCGCTTCTTTTTGGACGTGTTGCGCGTTCCCACGATTGTCAGATAGACTATGGCGATAATGACCAGCGCGATAATCAGCAGAATTATTATGACCGTCTGCATATTGTTTTCGTAGGAAAATTCGTCCTTTATGCTCTCGGGCTGGTTCTGTTCTGCGGAAAAGGTGTAGGGCGAAAGGTAGTTTGCCGCCACATAGCCAGTTACCTGTCGTCCGTCGGATTCGTAGCTGACTTTATAGAAAACCGTATTGATAAAGTTGAGCGAAAACTTCTCTTTAACTGTCAGAATCGTGCCCTGGGCAAGAATGTCAAGCTCGGTAGCCCCGCATATATAGGGGCGCGAATACACTTTTATCCGCGTCAACGCGTAGGCGCTGGTCATATCGGGCGCGGGTGCGGAGTAAGCCGTCTGTGTGAGCGCGGAAGTCAAGGTAAGATAACTCTTGCTCTCGTTTCCGTCGTTCATAATAATTATGGTGGCGTTGCCCGTTTCGGCAACGGCAAGCGCGGAGCGCACTCCGTTTATTTTAACCGTCTTTCCGACGGTGAACTTATCGCCGCTTAAATCGTCCAGATTTACTTCCGTACAGTAGGTCGCGCCGCCGTCCGCCGTGGTGGGGTTGACCGTAACGGTTCTGACCGAATAGTCTGATAAAAGAATTTTCTGAGTGTTGCCGACAAATATTTCCGACGCGGCGGAAAAGTCGGTGTATTCAAGCGAAACCCTTTCGGCTGAAGCTCCGTTCAGCTTGTAGAGCGCGTTATCTTTTATAACGTAAGCCGCTCCGTCGTACTCCTTCAGGCGGCTGAAGCCCGTGCCCAGGCTGTCAAACCTTTCGGAATTGGAATACATAAGCCCGTAGTCGCCGAGGCGATAAGTGTAATCGCCGACGGAGACGGGGTTGTTGTCATTGGGGAATACGTGCTCAATCTGTGTTTGAGTGTCGGGATACAAAAACGCGTTGCCTTCAACGTTGCCTATATACAGCTTGTCCTCGCAGAAGTCCAAACGTGCAATCTCAAAACCGCAGTCGAACCGGGTCATTATTTTGTCGGATGCATCGTCGGGCTCTATTAAATACAGCCTGGTCCCGTCCGCTACGGCAATACTTTCGACGTTGATCGCGTAGTCGGCAACCGAAGAAAACTGCGGCTCGCATAAAAATTCCGAAGGGTAAACCGTTTGGGGTTGTTCTTCCTCGGTCGCGAATACGGGTATCGCCGCAGAATATGCCGCGCAGGCGGTTAAGACGCACGCCAACGCTGTTGTAAACAAATACTTTTTCACAAATATCATTATAACACCTTTTTTGTTCCGTGTAAAGTTATTGCGGATAATTGATTGGGCTTGAAAATCAATCTCGTCACATAAAAAATTTTAAAAAAAGTTAAATTAATTTTTTAAATATGCAGATTTTGTCAGGTTTAATGTCTTATAATCAAAACGTAAACAAACGTTTGTTTATTTTTCGCCGCAAAAGCGCGGCTACGGAGGAGGTAAGTTGAACGTAAAACGGTTGTTGCGCTTTTATTTTTCGGCAGATAAATTAAACTGCGCTCTTGACAATTTAATAATGCGCTGCGCTTGCGGCTCGGCGAACAGCGCCGCCGGAGGCGCGGCGTGTGCGGAACGCATACTTGAGTTGATTTCGGCAAAGCGCAGTCTTTCGCTGCTGTGGGGATACCTCAACGGGGTGATGCAGGGCTTTTGCGAAGAGGACGGCGAACTGCTTTTAACCTACGCGTATATGCGCTCGGGTCTTACCAAATTAAACAAGGAGGACGCAAAGAGCTTTAGGCGGGTTACCGTAAGATTTTCGCGCAGGGCGCGGAACGCCGATAGATTTACCGAGGGAATAAGGCTTGTAAATTCCTATTACGCGTTGCTTTCACGCAGGTAATTCAACCTCCGTTGATTTTATCGTGTTTGCGCGTGGTGACGAACAGCAGTATGAGCGCGCCCGCCGCAAGGGCTACAAGCACAATCGCGGTAACGAGCCCGGAATTTACTCCGCCCGTCTCCTTCTTTTCTTCCTCTTCGGGCACAGGTTCATCAACTTTATTTAATGGATAATCGTCGTTTGCCCCCTGAATATAGCCGAACGAACCCTGACATAGCACGTATGAATACGCCGTCGCGCCCGAATAGTAGGTGCCGTAAAACGCCGCCTCTACGGTGATTTCTCCAAGGACGGGCAGAGAGGAAGAGCTGTCGTCCGCGCGGTAGGTAATGGTAACGGGCTTGTACAGGTAGGTCACTTCGGGTCTTTCGTAAAGGGGAGTAAAGTCCTCTTTTAAAACGTAACCGTAAAGCGCGCGGTAAACTCCGCTGTCCTCTGCGTACTTGACGTAGTACCATTCGCCGTCTTCGCGCAGGACCTGAACGCAGTACGTGTACGGCACGGCAAAGATCGAGGTGGACATGTCCTTTTGCGTAAAGAAATATCCGTCGGTTACAGCCGCGCGGGCGTAGGTTACCTGACCGGTTGAAGAACTTTGGGTCTGTTCTGCAAAGGCGCGGTAAGTCGTCGGGAAAAACATGGCGCGGAATAACGGTTCCGACGTCGCAGGTAAAAGCGCGGCAATACAAATTATTATAAATAATAATTTTTTCATACTTACGCATTATAGCGCGTAAAGGTGTGAAAATTTACGAAAATTTTGTCATAAAAAGGGTATGCAGAGGGAAGATATTTTAAACCGCATTGCGCAGATTGACCTGGAGCTGAAAAGACGTACGGAAAACGAACGGCTTTCCCGCTACAATTCGGGGCGCAAAAAGCACAAAAAACAGATGATATTTCACAGGTGCAAAAAGCGAAACCGCTGGGTGTTCGGCGGCAACCGTTCGGGGAAAACCGAATGCGGCGCCGTTGAAGCGATATGGATACTGCGGGGCATACACCCCTACCGTAAGAACAGAAAGGACGCCTTCGGCTGGGCGGTTTCGCTCTCCCAGCAGGTTCAGCGCGACGTGGCGCAGAGTAAGATACTTTCGTATCTTCCCAAGAGCTGGATAGAGGATATAACCATGCTTTCGGGGCGGAAGGACAGCCCTGAGAGCGGGGTTATAGACCAGATAAAGATTAAGAACGTGTTCGGCGGAATATCCACCCTGGGCTTCAAGAGCTGCGACCAGGGCAGGGAAAAGTTTCAGGGTAGCTCTCTGGATTTCGTGTGGTTCGACGAGGAGCCGCCGCGCGACGTCTACGAGGAATGCCTGATGCGCGTAATCGACAAACGAGGCGATATATTCGGCACTATGACGCCCCTGAAGGGTATGACCTTCGTCTACAACGAAATCTATCTCAACCGCAGAAACAATCCCGAAATATGGTGCGAATTCATGAGCTGGGAGGACAATCCGTTCCTTTCGAAAAAGGAAATACGCCTGTTGGAAAACACCATGGATTCCGCCGCGCTGGACAGTCGACGCTACGGCAAATTTTCGGCGGGGGCAGGGCTGGTCTATCCCGAATTCGACCTTTCGGTCCACGTCATACCGCCGTTTGCGGTGCCGCCCGAGTGGCAGGATACCATTTCCATCGACCCAGGGCTCAACAATCCGCTGTCCGCGCATTGGTATTGCGTGGATTGGGACGGAAATATTTACGTCGTCGCCGAGCACTTTGCCGCCGGCAAGGATATAGACTTTCACGTCAATTCGATAAGGAATATATGCGGGGCTTTGAACTGGAAGACTGATTCCAAGGGCAGAATCGCCGCGCTCATCGACAGCGCGGCGAACCAGCGCACGCTGGCTGCGTCCAAGAGCGTGGCAGAGCTGTTCTGCGAAAAGGGAGTGCTTGTAAATACAAACGTAAATAAGGACGTGTTCTCGGGCATTTGCCGCGTCAAAGAATATCTGAAGAAGGGCAACGGACATCCGGATATCTTCATTTTCGATACCTGCAAGAATATGATTTCCGAATTTTCGGGCTATGCCTGGGCGGACGGCGATTCGCCCGTAAAGCGCGACGACCACTGTATGGACGAACTGCGCTACTACGTTATGACCAAGCCGCGACCTGCCGAAAGGGAGATTGATTCGCCCATAGCTTTGGACAAAATCAGGAGGATAAAAAAATTTAATGCAAGACGACGGACTTAAGGACGCGCTGAAAAAATGCGCCGTAGGCTTCGATACCAGCGAAGTGGTTGAAGAATTCACCGTTGAGGACGGACAGCTGAAGCTGATAAAGAAGAAGGTGACGCGGCGCGACGTGCCGCCCGATATAAAGGCGGTAAAGATGCTTTTGGACGGCGAGCAGACCAAGGACTTTTCCGAGGAAGAACTCATCGCCGAAAGAAATAAATTAATTGAAATGTTAAAGGAGGAAAAATTTGACTGACAAAGAGTTGATTGCCGCCGCTAAGGCGGAGGCGGAGCTTGTGGAGGACGTTCGTCTCGACTTTTTAAAGCGGCAGGAGGAACGCAGAACGCTGGAGCGCGGATGGCAGCTGAATATGAATTTTTTGAGCGGCAACCAGTACTGCGACGTCAATGCTTTAGGCGAGATTGAGAATGAGCCCGACGGTTATTTCTGGCAGACCAAGCGCGTGTTCAACTACATAGCGCCCACGATTGATATGCGCTGTGCAAAACTTGCGCGCATACGCCCCAAACTTGCGGTGCGCGCCGCTTCGGACGACGAAAGAGACCTGCATTCAGCTTCGATTTCGTCCGCTATTCTTGCCGCCGCCTGCGAGGACTGCGACGTGGACGGAAAGATAAGCGAGGCTACCGTGTGGTCGGAAACCTGCGGCACGGCGTTTTACAAGATTGTGTGGGATAATTCCGCAGGCAGAGAAATCGCCCTGACCGACGACGGAGAGCGCGTTAAGGAGGGAAACGTAAAAATTATCGCCGTGCCTCCCTTTGAAATCTACCCGTATTCGCTCTCGGAAGAGAGCCTGGAAGCTCAGCCCAGCATAATTCACGCCCGCGCCGTGGCGGTAGAGGATATCTATTCGGCGTATGGAGTCGAACTTGCGGGCAGGGACATCGACGAGTTTTCGCTTTCGCCCTATTCCGAGTCGGCGCATTCGCGCAACTCTACGGGCTCCGCAAAGGCGGTCAAGCACGGCTACGAAATAGTAATCGAGCGGTACGAGCGCCCCACGGCGGCAAATCCCGACGGAAGAATGACCGTCGTCGCGGGGGATAAACTTATGTACGACGGAGCACTTCCCTATCTGAACGGCGAGGGCGGAACGCGCGCCTATCCTTTCGTAAGGCAGACCTGTCTTTCGCTTGCGGGCGGATTCTTCGGCGGCTGTATAGTCGACAGGCTCATTCCCGTTCAGCGCGCCTACAATGCCGTAAAGAACCGCAAACATGAATTTTTAAACAGAATCTCTATGGGCACTATCGCCGTAGAGGACGGCTCGGTCGATACCGACTCACTTGAAGAGGACGGGCTTATGCCGGGCAAAATCATCGTCTACCGTCAGGGCGGAACTCCGCCCGAAATGCTCAGCCTGGGCAACGTTCCAAGCGAATTTTCCGAAGAGGAGGACAGGCTCATCGACGAGTTTTCGCACATTTCGGGCGTGGGCGATCTGACCCAGACTTCGCAGGGGTTTGCTTCGGTAACCTCAGCCACGGGTCTGCAACTGATAATCGAGCAGGACGACGCGAGGCTTAACGTCTCGTACGAGCAGATTAAGCGCGCCTTAAAACAGATTGGTAAGCATATATTGCGCCTTTACCGCCAATTTGCCGCCGACGGCAGGCTTATGAGGTATGCGGGGGAGAACAACGTTTTGTCGCTGTTCTATTTCAATAGCGGCGACCTGACCAGCGACGACGTCGTGTTCGAGGCGGACAGCGAAATCAACCTCACCCCCGCGCAGCGCAGGACGGTTATTTACGATATGCTTGACAGGGGGCTGTTTGCGGACGAAAACGGCAACGTAAGCGCGTCGGTCAAGAACAAAATTCTTGAAACGCTGGGATATAAGGGCTTTTGCGGCAACAGGGATATCGCCCGACTGCACCGCGTGCGGTGCGGGGAAGAGAACCTGCAGTTAAAGACGGCCGCGGTAGAGGTAAAATCGTACGACGACCACGCCGTGCATATTACCGAACACACCGCGTTCCTTCTGACCGAAAAGCTGACGCCCGAACAGGAGAGAAGGTTTGCTTCTCACCTTGACGAGCACAAAAAATTATTATCGGAGGTAAAAAATGGATAACACTACGCAAAATTTACAGGCTACGGCGGACACCGCGGAGGCGGAAGGGGATTCGGCCGCGACAGAGCTTGGAAAATTCAAGAACGTAAGTGCCCTTCTGGACGCCTACAACAGCCTGGAGGCGGAATTCACCCGACGCAGTCAACGCCTTAAGGAGCTGGAAAACGCGGTCAAGGAGCAGAACGCGCCCGTGCATACGGCAAGCGCGCAGGCTTCCCCGCAGCAGGCGGTAAATCAGGACGGAGAAAACCTGCTCGATGCGGCAAGGTCGGACGAGGACGTGAAGAACGCCATCATCTCGGAATTCCTTGAAAAAGCTATGAAAAACAGGGGAGTACCCATCGTAACCGGCGGCATTAACGTGTCAGCCAAGCGCAATTCACCTGCAACCGTAAGGGAAGCGGGAGAACTTGCAAGACAATTTTTAAATAAAAGGGAGAACTGAATTTGCTTACATTATCAAACGCGGACGCGGCTTTAAAGGAATACTATCTTAACGCGATTTCCGCACAATTAAACAGCGACGTGTCGCCGTTTTTCAACGAAATTGAAAAGACTTCGCAGTATATTTCGGGTAAATATGCCAAGTGCGCCGTATATAACGGCAATATGAACAGAGTTAACGGCGGCGTCGAAACCGCCGCTCTGGACGTGGACAACAGCAACAGCTATACCGACATAACCATGGAGCTTAAAAACATTTACGGCGGCTTTACCATTTCGGATAAGGCTCTGCGCGCTTCGCAGGATTCTTCAGGCGCGCTCGTAAATCTTCTGGACGCCGAAATGGAGGGGCTTGTTTCCGACGCCAAGGCGAATTTTGCCCGTATGATGTACGGCAACGGCAACGGCGCGCTGGCTAACGTTACTTCGGCAAACACCAGTAGGATATACCTCGATAACGTAAAGCATTGGTTTTACGGGCTAAACGTGGATATTATAAAAGATGACGTTATGTATCATAATAACGTGACCGTTACGAATGTAAACGTAGAAGAAAAGTACATCGAAATCAGCGCTACTATGGTTTCCGGCAACGTAGGCGAAGGTTGCATTATGATAAAACACGGCGCATACAACAGGGAAATTCACGGCCTTGCGGCTCTGTTCGAAAACACAACTCTCTATGGAGACGACAAGAGCGCCATACCCTATTTCAAGCCCTATTCGGCGGAAGTAACCGAGCTTACGGCAAGCGACGTTATCCAGGCCATATCCACTATCGAGGACCGCGGCGGCGGTAAGGTCAAGATGATTCTCTGCTCGCACGCAGGCCGCAAGAAGATTGCCGACCTGTTCACGGCGGCGCAGAAGGTGGTTACGACCAACGATATCAATCTGGGATATTCTGGCGTGTATGTAAACGAAATACCCGTTTACGCCGACAGATATTGCCCGGACAATCGCATATATCTGGTCAATCCCGACGACTTCGTGCTCTGCCAGCTCTGCGACTGGGAATGGCTCAGCGACGAAAACGGAAGCGTGTTAAAGCAGGTTGCCGGTAAGGCGGCGTACTCCGCAACGCTTGTAAAGTATGCCGAGCTCATCTGCAAAAAGCCCTGCGGACAGGGTATGATAGCTATGTAACGCAGGCGTTCCGCGGACGCAAGTCCGCGGAATTGCCTTATGCGTTCTTAAAGGAGGAAATATGATTGTAAACGAATTGATTATTCAGACTATGCGGCTTGTCGGTCGGAACGACTGCGCCGAGCTGATGTCCGATACTCCGGACAGCGAGACCAACAGAATGATGCACACCATGCTCTTCTGTTATAACGCGGTGATAGACGAGCTTGCGCGCGGATATTTTCCCCTGAAGACCAGCGAGGAGATGGAGAGCGAAGTGGGGCAATACAGGCTTGAAAATTTTTCGCTTACGCCGCTTAAAATTCTTCGCGTGACTTCGGGCGAAAAACAAGTTGAATGGCGCATATTGTTCGGTTATCTGGGCTGTGCCGAAAAGAAAATCACGGTCGAATACGAATACGTTCCCGCCAAGGCGAGCGTAGAATCCGACTTCGTTTACCCCGATTATTACGTGAGCGACACGCTGGTTACGTACGGAATGGCGGCTGAATATATGCTCATATGCGGCGATATCGACGGGTCTGCCGCATGGGAGAGCAAGTACCGCGCGGAAATAGACAGGTTGCTGTCGTTGCAGACCGTGCGCGGTAGAATTCCTCCGCGGAGGTGGCTGTGAAGCTGATAAAACGCAAGACCTTTAAGGGGTACAAGTCCGTGATTAAGAGCATAGAGCTGATAGGAAACGGCGAGGAGTATGCCGACTACGGCTTCAATCTGGTCAGGGATAACGGAGGATATAAAAGGAGCATAGGCGCCGTCAGGGAGACCTTCTTCGGCAGCTGCACGCGCGAGCCGCGGTCGGTTTACTATTCAAGCGCCACGGGCGGTCTGTTTATGGCTTCGGCAAGCGCGCTGTTTCTGTTCAACGTAAGAACCACCCAGAAGTTTACAACCGCGACAACAAAGCTGACTTTAACGCCGTTCTTCTGCGATATGTACGTAGACGGCAAGTGCGTTACGGTGTCCTTCAGCGGCATAAACAGGCTGGTGTACGACGGGGTAAGCATAACCGAATCCACGGACACCCGCGAGTTTTATACGGGCGTTATGCACGGCGGCAGGTTTTTTGCGCGCGATTACGAGGATACCCGTAAGATTATCTGGGCGGCAAGCCATGCGTTCGACTGGACGGAGGGAGTAAACGGCTGCGGCTATATGATGCTTCCGCCCGAGGGCGGCGACGTGTTGAAGCTGGTGAGCTTCGGCGATAAACTGCTGGCGATACGCAGGTGCGGAATAACCGTCATACGCGCCTGTTGCGAGCCCCAGCACTTCAAGGTCGAACCCAGCGCTACCTACCTTACCGCGGACGGCATAGTCGCCGAAACCTGCGCGGTGTGCGCGGGCAAGCTGTTCTTTGCCACCGAGAGCGGCGTATATGCGTTTGACGGAAGCGATATATCCTGCGTGGAAAATTCCGACGCGGGGCGCATATCCGCGCCCGTACAGGCTGTGGCGAGCGGGGATAAGTACTTTATGATCTGCACCGACGAGTACCTGGGCAGCAACAACGTTTTCGGCTACGACGCGGTAAAGAAGAGCGGTTGGTTTATGGGCGTGTCGCCTTCGAAGCTGTTCACCATAGAGGAATACGCGTTCCTTGTCTACGGCACGGGCGTCTACCGTTTCTGCGCGGCAAAGAGCAGCCGCGGCTATTGGCGCTCCAAAGAGATGGACTTCGGCACCCCGTCGGTCAAATACCTGCGCAGGCTGTATATCGACGGCGACGAGGACGTAAATATTATGATTGACTGCGACGGAATCACGCGCGAGCTTATGGGAAACGGCTGGTTGACCCTGAATATGTACGGAAAGAGCTTTGCATTTATTTTCGGTACGTTCAACAGGCTTTCGCGCGCGGTTGTTGAAGTGGAGGTAAAGAATGGTATTTGACATTATCGAGTTGAGCAATACCGAAGTGGAGTCGCTGACCACCGTACAGCTCAAGCTGTTGCGCACGGCGCAACAGAAGAAGAACGCCCTTTTTCATCAGTTGCAGTCTGACTTAAAGACGTACGAGCTTATGACCTACACTAACGGCGTCAGCGCGTCGTCGCTGTATCCCGATAAGAAGGCGGAGCTGGAGGGAGAGTACGAATACCAGGTTGAAATCCTGCGCGAACAGCTCATATTCAATATGAGTCTGAGCGAACCCACAAACGGCGACGAGACGGGCGATTTGGGTTCGGACAACGCCGCTTATCCCGTGGATTACGAGCTTTCGTATCTCGAACGCTACGTAATGGTAAGAGATTACTATATGACCATAGAGGACCCCGACGAAAGGCTGGCGCTTCTTGCCGCCGACGAAGTCGCCAGGAAGTACCTTGACAGCTATTACTCAACGCTGTACAACTATCTTTACACCTTTACCACGGATTAAGGACGTGGGCGGGCGGACTTTGCGTCCGCCCGCTTTTTCGCGCTCTATAAAAAACAAACGCCGCGGTTTAAAAAAACGACGCGCGAAAGTCGATTTAGTTTTGACTTTCGGCTATTTGCCCTCTCTTGCCCGATTTTTTTGCTTTACTTTTTTGAGCCGATAATTTATAATAGTTATTATGAGAATTGCAGACAAGTGGGAAGATTATAAGATAATCGCCACGGACGACGGTATGAAACTTGAACGCTGGGGCAACGTTACGCTTCTGCGGCCCGATCCCCAGGTCATCTGGAAGAGCGGAAAGAACCTGTATTCCTATCCGGGCATAAACGCCGTCTATCATCGCAGCGAGCGCGGCGGAGGCGGCTGGGAGAACCGCGCGCCCTTCCCTCAGGAATGGACGGTGTCCTACGGCGACCTGAATTTCAAGGTAAAGCCTATGGGCTTCAAACACACGGGGCTTTTCCCCGAACAGGCGGTCAACTGGGACGAGATGCGGCGACTTATCGGCGAGGAAAAAGCTCGCTTCCCCGATAAAAAAATTAAGATTCTCAACCTCTTCGCATATACGGGCGGCGCTACCGTGGCGTGCGCAAAGTCAGGCGCGGAAGTCGTGCACGTGGACGCGGCGAAGGGCATGGTTGAACGCGCGGGTGAAAACGCCAGGCTTTCGGGCGTAAGCAGCGGCATAAGGTATATCGTGGACGACTGCGCCAAGTTCGTCGCGCGTGAAATCCGCAGGGGCAACCGCTACGACGCGATTATAATGGACCCGCCCAGCTACGGCAGAGGTCCGGGCGGAGAGCTCTGGAAGATAGAGGACAACCTGTTCGACTTTGTTTCGCAGTGCGTAAAGGTCCTTGTCGACGACCCTCTGTTCGTACTCATCAACAGCTACACGACGGGGCTTCAGCCCGCGGTGCTCGGCAATATGCTTTCGCTTACAATGCGCGGCTTCGACGGCGAAGTGGTTTCGTACGAGGTGGGTATAGCTACCGAAGAAGGAATACCCCTGCCCTGCGGCGCAAGCGGTATGTTTATAGGGCGCAGAAACGCCCCTTCGGCTAAACGCTGATTAATATTCCAAGGTTAAATATATGGACGAGAAAGATTTGGTAATTTTATACGAGGACAATCATCTCATCGTCGTGCTCAAGCCTCAGAACGTGGCTTGTTGTCCCGACGAGAGCGGCGACGATAACCTGTTCGACTGCGTAAAGCGCTACATCAAAGCCGCTTACGGCAAGACGGGCAACGTCTTTTTGGGGCTTGTGCACAGGCTGGACCGCCCCACCGGCGGCGTAATGGTCTTTGCAAAGACGTCTAAGGCGGCTTCCAGGCTGTCCGAGCAGATGCGCTGTGGCGGATTCGAAAAGCGTTACTACGCCGTATTGTGCGGTGCGCCTTCCAAAAAGAGCGCAACGCTTGAAAATTATCTCAGGAAGAACTCGGTAAACAACACGGTCT
>JBJEUZ010000017.1:0-4772 GCA_051884095.1 Candidatus Coproplasma sp. | reverse complement strand
ACGGATATGAAGATAGCCGTAATGAGCGACGTCGGCAGGGTTGACCTCAAGACCGAAGTTATACCCAAAAAGGATTCGGTAATTGATATGTACCGCATTGCCTGCTACGCTCATCAGGTTCCCACCGCGGTGGAGATGGTGGAGTACTGCCATTCAATGGGATATATTACCAGCTGTAACATAATGGCTATTTCAACAAATCAGGAAAGCGACCTCGTTCGCGCGCTGGAAATTGTCGCGCAGTCGCCCGTGGACGTAATTTATATTGTCGACAGCTTCGGTTCTATCTATCCCGAAGAGGTGCGCAGGGTATGCGATATGTACGGCGAAATCGCAGACAAATATAACAAGGAATTGGGCATTCACGCGCACAACAACCAGCAGCTCGCGTTTGCAAATACTATCGAGGCGTGCGCAAAGGGCGTAAACTACCTCGACGCAACCGTAAGCGGAATGGGTCGCGGCGCGGGCAACTGCTATCTCGAAGCTATGCTCGGCTTCCTGAAAAATCCCAAATACCATATCGACCCCATGCTTAAATTCGTGCGCGAGCATATGAACCCCTTGCGCGAAAGCGGAGTTGTTTGGGGCTACGACGTGCCCTATCTCCTGACCGGTCTCTACAACGCTCACCCCTATGCGGCGATAGACTTTTTAAAGGCGGGACGGGACGATTACGAAAAGTTCAGACGCGAGCTTTTGGGCGAGGATCAGTACTGATTGTGCGGTGCGTCGGGCGGAGCGCTCGATAAACTTGGTTTAATTGTGCAGCACGGCAAAAAAGTGCTTGATTTTATTTGACAACGCAATAAATTTTTGTTAAAATAGCTCTTGCTGTAATGATTATCGTGGGATTCTATGCGGAACACACGTGCGGCAGGGGCTTTATTTTTGCCCTTCAAAGCAGTATAATCCGCTTCCCATATAATATATATGGTATAATAGACTTCTTTGCGTTTGCATTTTTAAGGGTAATGCAGGCGGAAGATATATTCCACAGACCGTTTTGGTCGAGTAAAACAAGGAGGAACTTTAATGCCTACAATTAATCAACTTATCAAGCACGGAAGAGAGAAGCAGGTCTTCAAGAGCAAGTCCCCTATTCTGGACAACTGCCCTCAGAAGCGCGGCGTTTGCCTTTCGGTAACCACCACCACCCCCAAGAAGCCTAACTCGGCTATCCGTAAAATTGCAAGGGTAAGACTTACCAACAAGCAGGAAGGTACGGTTTACATTCCCGGCGAAGGTCACAACCTTCAGGAACACTCGTCCGTACTCATCCGCGGCGGCAGAGTTAAGGATTTGCCCGGCGTTCGTTACCACATCGTGCGCGGCGCTCTCGATACCGCAGGCGTATCCAAGAGAAGACAGGCGCGTTCACGCTACGGCGCAAAGAGACCTAAGGCGTAAAATAAAAGTTCACGAAAATTTGTTGATTTTCCGTGAAAAAGCTATTGACTGATTTTTATAAAAAAAATCGTCGGTTTCTTAAAAAATTAAACAAACTGAATAACAGTCCCGTTCTTGTTCGGAATATATCTACCCTTAGCCGAGAAAGAATAGGCAGTATTCGCGGCGAAGAGCCGTAAAAGGCTTTCCGTGCGGAGAAGATTTGCTACCGCAAAGCGGCAAGCAATAGCTTATTTAAGGTTAAAAGCCCTTAAAAACAAATTTTAAAAGGAGGATAAAATTATGCCCAGAAGAGGAAACGTCCCTAAAAGAGACGTATTACCCGATCCCGTGTACAATTCCAAGGTTGTAACCAAGCTCATCAACCAGATTATGTACGACGGAAAAAGAGGTACGGCACAGAACATCGTTTACGATGCGTTTAAAATAGCGAGCGAAAAGCTCGGACAAGACCCCATGGATATCTTCAATCAGGCTATGAACAACGTTATGCCCGTATTGGAGGTAAAGGCGAGGAGAGTAGGCGGCGCCAACTATCAGGTTCCCATCGAAATCAGACCCGAAAGAAGACAGACTCTTGCAATCCGCTGGCTTGTAAACAACACCAGAAAGCGTTCCGAACGCGAAATGTGCAACAAACTTGCCGCTGAACTTATGGACGCTTACAACAACACCGGCGGTTCGGTTAAGAAGAAGGAAGATACGCACAGAATGGCAGAAGCGAACAAGGCGTTCGCTCACTTCAGATTCTGATAGGAGCAACCTATGGCAAGAGAATACGATTTATTGCATACCAGAAATATCGGTATTATGGCTCATATCGACGCAGGTAAGACCACTACTACCGAAAGAATTCTGTACTATACCGGTATCAACCACAAAATCGGTGAAACGCACGACGGCACCGCTACTATGGACTGGATGGTTCAGGAACAGGAGCGCGGTATAACCATTACTTCCGCGGCTACCACCTGCCATTGGACCCGTACGGGCAAGACCAAGGCGGACGAGTGCAGAATCAACATCATCGATACCCCGGGACACGTTGACTTCACCGTAGAAGTTGAACGTTCGCTCCGCGTTCTCGACGGCGCTGTTGCAACCTTCTGCGCAAAGGGCGGCGTTGAACCCCAGTCTGAAACAGTATGGCGTCAGGCTGACAAGTACAAGGTTCCCCGTATAGCATACGTCAACAAGATGGACATCAACGGCGCTAATTTCGAGCGCGCGGTAAAGATGATGAAGGAAAGGCTCAACGCCAATCCCGTTCCCATCGAACTTCCCATCGGTAAGGAAGACACCTTCAAGGGTATCGTAGACCTTATCGAAATGAACGCGGAAATCTACGATTCCGACGACGGCAAGCAGTATCACAGAGCGGAAATTCCCGCAGATTTGCAGGACGCGGCTGAAGAAGCTCATATGGCGGTTATGGAAGCGGCAGCAGAGGGCGACGACGAGCTCATGGAAAAGTTCCTTGAAACCATGGAACTTACCCCCGACGAAATCCGTCAGGGTCTCCGCAAGGCAACCATAGCAATGAAGTGCACCCCCGTTCTTTGCGGTTCTTCCTATAAGAACAAGGGCGTTCAGATGCTTCTGGACGCGGTAGTCGATTTCCTTCCTTCCCCCGTAGACGTAGACCACGTTAAGGGCATCAACCCCGATACCGAGCAGGAAGAAGAGAGAAAGACTTCGGACGACGAACCCTTCTCCGGACTTGCCTTCAAGATTGCAACCGACCCCTTCGTTGGACGTCTTGCATATTTCAGAGCATACTCCGGCGTTCTCGAATCCGGTTCTTACGTTTACAACTCAACCAAGGGCAAGAAGGAAAGAGTCGGCCGTCTGGTTCAGATGCACGCAAACACCCGTATGGAAATCTCCAAGATTTACTCGGGCGACATTTGCGCTATCGTTGGTCTTAAGGACACGACCACGGGCGACACGCTCTGCGACGAAGCTCATCCTATCGTACTCGAGCAGATGACCTTCTCCGACCCCGTTATTCAGCTCTCCATCGAGCCCAAGACCAAGGCAGGTCAGGAAAAGATGACCATGGCTCTCATCAAGCTCGCGGAGGAAGACCCCACCTTCAAGACCTATACCGATCAGGAAACAGGTCAGACCATTATCGCAGGTATGGGCGAACTTCACCTTGACATTATTGTCGACAGACTTTTAAGAGAATTCAAGGTTGAAGCTAACGTAGGCGCTCCTCAGGTTGCCTACCGCGAAACCTTCCGTCAGGCTTGCGACGCAGAAGGTATGTACAAGCGTCAGTCAGGTGGTAAAGGTCAGTACGGCCACTGCAAACTTCACCTCATTCCCGGCGAACCCGGTTCGGGTTACGTGTTCGAAGACCTTACTGTCGGCGGCTCCATTCCCAAGGAATATATTCCCGCAATCGACAAGGGTATTCAGGGCGCGGCAAAGAACGGCTATCTTGCAGGCTACGAAATGGTAGACTTCAAGGTACAGGTTTACGACGGCTCCTTCCACGAAGTCGACTCTTCGGAAATGGCGTTCCAGATTGCCGGTTCAATGGCTTTCAAGGACGGTATGACCAAGGCTAAGCCCGTACTCTTAGAGCCGATTATGAAGGTTGAAGTTATCACCCCCGACGATTATTTCGGCGATATTATGGGTAACGTAACCGCACGCCGCGGAACTATCGTTTCGACCGACGACAGAGCGGGCGCAAAGGTAGTCGACGCAGAAGTTCCCCTTTCGGAAATGTTCGGCTATGCAACCGACCTCCGTTCGCGCACTCAGGGACGCGGTCAGTTCACAATGCAGTTCGATCATTATTCCGAAGTACCTAAGTCGGTAGCCGAAAAGGTAATAGGCGAAAGAGCAAAGCGCAACGCTAACTAAAACTAAAGTTCGCCGTGCGGACGTTTGCCGCGCGGCGGGCAAAAATTTTTAAAAAACCCGTTAAAATATTTGTGTTTTTTAAAAATCTAATATATAATATAAAAGACGCGTAAGGCGGCTTAAAAAAGCAGCGAAAAAGTCAATGATAGATAGCTGCGACGCCTAAAAGGCGTAAGTTATCATTTTAAATAAAAAATTTATAGGAGAAATTAAAATGGCAAAGGCTAAGTACGACAACAGCAAACCCCACGTTAACATCGGCACCATCGGCCACGTTGACCACGGCAAGACCACTTTGACCGCAGCTATCACCATGGTTATGGCATGCAAAGGTCAGGCAGAAAAAATGAGATACGACGAAATCGATAAGGCTCCCGAAGAGAAAGCCCGCGGTATAACAATAAACACCGCTCACGTCGAATATCAGACAGACAAGCGTCACTACGCTCACGTTGACTGCCCGGGACACGCAGACTACGTTAAGA
>JBJEUZ010000016.1:52382-73845 GCA_051884095.1 Candidatus Coproplasma sp. | reverse complement strand
CTTCCTTATTTTTGGTACAAATAAAGGTTCTGTCCTCAACGCGCGCAACGTCGTTAACCTTGGTTCTGTGAAGGTAACAGTCGGGAAGAAGGGTTTCGTTGAGCTTAATGAGCTCGCCCGAAACAACCGCCTCTTTTCTCAAAGCGTCAATCTGGTCCTGTTCGCCGGTAATCCAGACAATTTCGGAGGGCTGAGCGAGAGCCGCGCTCTCTTCAACAAAGTCAAGTACCTTTTTGTTCTTGGTGAGTGCCATTGTAATATCTCCTTAGAAAATTTTATCTTAAATTAAGCTGTGCGCCCAAAAGCGGGGCGTCGAACGACGTCACGATTATTTTGTGCAAGTCGTTGCGAAGTAAAATATAATTTGAATATAAAATAAATAAATTTATATAAAACAAGCGGTTAATTTACGCGCGTTAAACAATAAGCGTTTTTCATAAGCGTTAAATTATACGTGCTTTATTATATTTTTTTCGGATGAACCGAAATCTCTCACAAATAACATTTTAGCAGAATTTGCAAACGTTTGCAACATTTTACGCGTAAAATGCGGGTGAAAAATTTTTTATACCGACTATTATTTTATACAATATAAGATATATTTATACATAATATGACAAAATATAAGTTGTGTAAAAGTATAATATATAGTTAAATAAGTGCGCGCACGTGCGCGCAACGGCAAAAGGCGGGCGGTTATGGCTGGGTATGTAAAGAGAATTGCGCTCATAAAGACGGTCGGCAAGGGTTTTTCGTCCGACGGCGGGCCCTTGGGCGGACTTGTCAAGTGCGAGGCGTATGCGGGTTTTTTAAAGGCGGAGCTCTCGCTCATCAACTTTGCGCCGCTTACGGAGGGGCGCTACCGCTTCGGTCTTACCGACGGCAAAAGTATAGTAATTTTCGACGATACGGTGTTCGAATCGGAAGTGGAGTTCGACCTGACGCGCGGCTTTGCCGCGCTGGTTTGCTTCTGTAACGGCGGCACGGTAAAGAGCGTGGCTTCAGCCGTCTGCGGCGATAATTTCGCCTGGCTTACGGGCATAGAGCGGGAAATCGGCGGACAGGAGCAGGCGGCGCTGTCGCCCGAGCCCGCCGCGTACGAGGACGAGGCGATTGCGGAGGTCAATTATTATGAATTGGAAGTTGGTTCGGGCGGTAGGTCTGTACGCGAAGATAAAGAGGAAAAAGAGGACGGGAGCGCAGGCGGCAAAGATGAAGAGGTTGCTTGCCCTGTCGAAAAGGCGCAGGCCGACCGAGCGCAGTACGGCGTGAACGGCGATACGGACGGCGAAAAACGGGAAAGCTCGGGCGATAGATGCGAAGGCTCGGAGAAAGATAAGGACAACAAGTCTTACAAACTTGAAGGTTTGGACGGCGGCGATGATTGCGACGGCGGATTCTTCGGAAGAATGGAAGGCGACGTAAAAAAGATTTTTGCCGACTATCCAAGGGAGGAGCGGCTTGAAAGGGCGATTGAAGGGTCGCGCTGGGCAAAGATAGGCTACGGCGGGGGCAGGCACTACGCGTTCGGCGTGATATATGCCGAGGGCAACGCAAAATACCTGTGTTACGGCGTGCCGTCTGACGACGGCGCAAACTGCCCCGCCTCGCTCAAGGGCAGGGCGACGTATATGCCTGTCGAAGGCGGCGGATATTGGATAATGTACCAGGACGCAAGGACGGGAGTAAGTATTGTAATAGACGTCTCGTAAAAATGATTGTCTTGGGGCGGCTTCAATTTTTCACAATTTGAGGACTTTGTCCTCTTTGCGCGATTATAGGTGCCCTAACATTATAAAATCGCGCAAAAAAGGTTTTTGTGCCGGAGCGGATAATTTTATCAAAGAGTCGGCTTGTTATTTATCTTGACCGTGGCGCAGTTACGGTGTATAATAAACGTACAGTTTCGCCGTAAAGCGGCGGAAAGAGGTACGAATACGGAAGATAAAAAGGCAAAAAAGCCGCTAAGACGCGGCGTTAAAATATTGATAAGGGTACTGCTGATTATCGTGGCGGTACTTGCGGTGCTGCTGGGCACGGTAGCTATTTTCGACAGCGTTCAACATTCCAAGGCGCGCGTCACCCCGTCCTATGCCCGTGAAGATTTGACCGAAGTGCTGTCCAAAGCGGTCTGGAACGAGGAAGATTACGAATTTTTATACCGCCAGACAGGCTTGACCAGACAGCCTTTAGACGAACTTAAGGGCAACAATGCAAGAATTTTGCAGTTTCAGGACGCGCTCTTTTACGAGGGCACGATTTCTCACGACAGCTCCATTCCGTTCAGCTCGCACGATATGGTCGACTATACCGCGCCCATAGCGCCCCTGCATACGGGCGACGTTCTGGTTTCGGCTTCGGTGCATACTATGGGCTGGCGAAACGGTCACGCCGCGCTGGTAATAGACGGCGCAAGGGAGCGCACGGTTCAGGCGGTAGCGCCCGGCACGTACACGCGTGAGTTGAGCGCGCTGTGGTTCAAGCAGGCGTCCAACTTTATGGTTTTAAGACCCAAAGACGTCCCGCAGGAAACGCTTAAAGAAATCGCCGGGTACGCCAGGGAAAGGCTGGTGGGCGTAAAGTATTCGCTGTTTACGGGCTTTTTCAGCCCCAAGGACCAGACCGACAATCCGCAGGATACGCACTGTTCGCACGTGGTTTGGCAGGCGTATAAGGCGTTCGGGTACGACATTGACGAAAACGGCGGCGTTCTGGTAACCCCCCGCGACATCGCGCGGTGCGATTTGTTCGAGGTAGTTCAGGTCTACGGGCTCGATTTAGACGAATTGTGGTGAAAAGGTTTCGTAAAAACGTTTGTCTTGGGGCGACAAAGCGTTTTTACGAGAAGATTATTTCAGTCCTTTGAATGGCTTAAAGACTATCAGGGCGTAGATTAAAAACAGCGCGGACACAAAGTCGACGGCGAGCGTTATGCGCATTGCAGTCAGGTTGTTTAGGCACAGAAATTGCAATAGGTTGAATCCGAAAAAGGCGTATACGCCCCCGAATATGCCCAAGGTAATTAAGTTTGTAGCGCAGATTAAACAGGAAAGCCGCATACGAAAAGTATGCGGCTTTATCGGTTTATTATTCAAAAACTTTCCTTCGGGGCGTCATAAAACTATGTTTTCTAGTATCAGCTTATCAAAGTCGACGGGTTCGGCAAAGTCGCGCGGCAAAAAGCGCACGGTGTTGAATTTGGCGTAGTTGAAGATATGCGCCTTTAAAAGCACGGGCGTGGCTATATCCAGCGCCTCGCAGATGTCGGCCAGATAGGTAAAAAATTGCGAGTAGGAAAACTTATCCGCCCTCTCGTATGTTACCTGTTTTACTATTTTTCCGTCGGAAACTATTTTGCCCCAGATTTTAAACATATAAATATTATAAATTATTTGCGCGCAAAAGTAAACAAAAAATTTCGCAACGAAGGCTGCTTTCCCTGCGAATTGCTCAATTATGTTGACAATGCGTGCAAAAAAAGTTAAAATATGTTAAACAGTTTATCGAGAGGATAACAATTATGGAAAAGATAGAAAGGGATTTGTTGGCAATTTTAGAAGAAGATTCCCGCACAACCCCCCAAAAGGCGGCTATAATGCTGGGCGTTTCCGAAGAGGAGGTCGTGGCGTTGATACGCTCGCTTGAAGAGCGCGGGCTTATCGTAAAGTACACCGCAATCGTCAACGCGGACGCAATCGACGACGGCTCGGTAGAGGCGTTGATAGAGGTCAAGGTTACCCCTCAGCGCGGAGCGGGCTTCGACAATATCGCGCAGGAAATAGCCGAGCACCCCGAAGTTAAAAATCTTTACCTTATGTCGGGCGCGTACGACCTGGCGGTAATAGTGCAGGGCAAGTCTTTAAAGTCGGTTTCGCGGTTCGTATCCGAGCGCATATCCACTTACGAAAGCGTGCTTTCCACCGCTACCCACTTTATACTCAAAAAGTACAAGGTAGAGGGCGCGCTGATGAAAAAGAACGACGAAGCGTTCAGGTTGTCGGTACAGCCGTAAAAGAGGTCTAGTAAAATGTTTGTCTGGCGGCAGCCACAGCATTTTACGATATTTGGAAGCTCTGCTTCCCTTGCCGCGACCACTAAGCGCCCTCAATAATATAGTGCGGCAATTCCCACCGCCGAGGCGAAAGTATTCGCAAATTGAGTGCGCAAGCAAAAAGCGCGGTTTTGCTTGCACCGTAAATTATTAAAGGGTTTGTCAAAAACGTTTGCCTAAATTTTTATGAGAAGTTTTGTAAATTCACGCGCCTCCGGGTTGAAGCCCAGCGGCATAAGAAAATTTTTCGATATAGTGCAGGAAATGGACGGCGCCATATCCCTGGGCGTGGGCGAGCCCGATTTCGTCACGCCCTATTCCATTCGCGACGCAGCTATCCGCTCGGTCAAAAAGGGTCTTACCCAATACACCGGCAACAGGGGTCTGCCCGATTTGCGCGAAAATATATGCAGGTACCTCTCCGAGCGGTTCAATATAAGCGCCGTGCCCGAACATACCTTGGTTACGGTCGGCGCCAGCGAGGCAATCGATCTGACCCTTCGCGCAATCTGCGAGGAGGGCGACGAAATTTTAGTGCCACAGCCCTGCTACGTTTCATACGCTCCCTCGGTTACGCTTGCGGGCGGCACGCCCGTTGCGGTCGACTGCGTTGCCGATAACGACTTCATACTCACGCCCGAACAGCTTGAAACGCGCATAACGCCCAAAACCAAGGCGCTGATTTTGGCTTATCCCAACAACCCCACGGGCGCGGTTATGACAAAGGAGCAGTTAAAGGCGATAATTCCCGTAATAGAGAAGCACGATTTGTTGGTCATATCCGACGAAATTTACGCCGAATTAACGTACGTAGGAAAGCACGTTTCAATCGCTTCGCTCGGCAATATGTCCGAACGAACGGTGGTTATCAACGGTTTTTCCAAGGCTTTTGCAATGACGGGCTGGCGAGTCGGCTTCGTGTGCGCTCCCGCAGAGATTGACGAGGCGATGTTCAAAATTCATCAATACACCATAATGTGCGCTCCGCGCGTAAGTCAGCACGCCGCAAGCGCGGCTTTGGCGGAAGGTTTTGCCGACGGCTTCTCCGCGGTGGAGGAGATGCGCGAAGAGTACGCCCGCCGCGGCAGATTTTTGGTAAATTCCTTCAACTCCCTGGGCTTGAAGTGCTTTGCTCCCAAGGGCGCGTTCTACGTGTTCCCGTCGGTTGAAAAAACCGGACTTTCGGGCGAGGAATTTGCAACCAGACTTCTGCGCGAAAAGAAGGTGGCGGTAGTTCCCGGTACTGCGTTCGGCGACGCGGGTCAATTCCACGTGCGCTGTTCGTACGCAACCGGTATGGCGCAGCTTTCCGAGGCTATCGACCGCATTTCGGACTTCGTGCACTCGCTCAAATAAACCGCCGATTTATTTGACAAACCGACCTGAAATATATATAATAAGGACAACGGATATGTGGCTTGCGTAACGCGGAGTCACATATCTTGATTTTTAAACGCACCCATAGCCGTTCAATCGGCTGATTTTCAGCCGATAAAGGAGAGGTGCGTAAAAAAGATAAGAATTTACCGCCTCAAGGCGAAAAAAAAGAGGTAAAATATGGCAGAACAACAATTTGTTATGACGCAAAAGAACTACGACGATCTGGTTAAAGAGCTTGACTATCTCGTAATGACAAAGCGCCCCGAAATTATCGAGCGCATTGCCGAAGCCCGTTCCCACGGCGACCTTTCGGAGAACGCGGAGTACGACGCCGCGCGCGAAGAACAGCGCTCCAACGAGGGCAAAATCGCCGAGCTTGAATATCAGATTAAGAACGCGGTCATTCAGGAAGATATCACCGACAATTCCTACGTACACCTCAACTCCGTGGTGACCGTTCTCGACGAGGAGTTCGGCGAGGAGCAGACCTACACCATAACCAGCGTAACCGACGTCGACGTTATGAACGGCCGCATTTCTTCGGAATCTCCCGTAGGCGCGGCGCTTATGAGAAGGCGCACGGGCGAAGAGGTTACCGTTCAGTGTCCCGACGGTTCGTATAAGCTCAAAATAATTTCCATAGCATAAAATTTTTTTACAGGTAATAAAATGGCAGAAAATCTTACCCCTCTCACCGAAGAGGAAGAACAGGAAAAGCTCGCCGAACAGGCGCAGATAAGAAGGGAAAAGCTCGCTAAGCTCGTATCCGAGGGCAAAAACCCTTACGAAAAGGTCAAGTATGACGTTACGGCAAATTCTTCGTCGATAAAGTCGGACTTCGACTCTCTCGAAGGCAAGGAAGTGTCCATTGCGGGCAGACTTATGTCCCGCCGCATAATGGGCAAGGCTTCGTTTTCGCATATATCCGACCGCGAAGGACGCATTCAGATTTACGTCAAGCGCGACGACGTGGGCGAAGAGGACTATTTATCCTTCAAAAAGGACTACGACATAGGCGATATCGTGGGCGTAAAGGGCGTAGTGTTCAAGACCCAGACGGGCGAAATTTCCGTGCATTGCACGCATATCGAAATGCTATCTAAATCGCTCCGTCCCCTGCCCGAAAAGTACAACGGGCTGACCAACGTCGACTTGAAGTACCGCCAGAGGGATCTGGACCTTATCGTCAATCCCGAGGTTAAGGATACCTTTGTAAAGCGCTCTAAAATCTTAAAGGAAATAAGGGCGTACCTCGACGATATGGGCTATCTCGAAGTGGATACGCCCGTCCTTACCACGCTTGAAATAGGCGCGGCGGCGCGCCCCTTCAAGACCCGCCACAACGCGCTGGATATAGATATGTATCTGCGTATCGAAACCGAGCTATACTTAAAGAGGCTAATAGTGGGCGGACTTGAAAAGGTATACGAGGTGGGCAGAATTTTCCGTAACGAGGGCATGGACGCCTTCCACAACCCCGAATTCACCTCCATCGAAATGTATCAGGCGTACACCGATTATTTCGGAATGATGGATTTAATCGAAGATTTGTACAGAACCGTAACCGAAAAGGTGTGCGGAACGACGAAAATCTCCTATCAGGGCGTCGAAATAGATATGGGCGCGGCTTGGTCGCGCATGACGATGAAGGAGGCGGTTAAAAAGTATTCGGGCGCGGACTATGACGAATGGCAGTCCGACGAACAGGCGCGTTCGGTTGCCGCGGCGCTTCATTGCGAAGTGCCCGAAGGCGAAAGGGCAACCAAGGGTCACGTGCTGATTGCGCTGTTCGACCAGTTTGTAGAGCACGAGCTGGTTCAGCCCACTATTATCTACGATTATCCCGTAGAAAATTCGCCGCTTGCAAAGCGCAAGCCCTCCGACCCCGCGTTTACCGAAAGGTTCGAATACTTCATCTGCGCGCACGAGTTCGGCAACGCCTTCTCGGAGCTCAACGACCCCATCGACCAGAAGCAGAGGTTTGTAAAGCAGGTTGAAGAAAAGCGCGCGTCCGAGCCCGGCTGCAACGCGCAGGTGGACGAAGATTTCATAACCGCGCTGGAATACGGTCTGCCCCCCACGGGCGGACTCGGTATGGGCGTGGACAGGTTGGTTATGCTTTTAACCGACAGCGCGACCATCAGGGACGTCATTCTGTTCCCGACTATGAAACCCAAGAGAGTTTAGTCGCAAAAACGTTTGCCTTGTGGCGGCAAAGCCTTTTTGCGAGTTAGAGGACTTTGTCCTCTTTGCGCGAAGAAAGAAAAAACGGAATAAAAAATGTGCGGCGACAAAAGTGTGATTTTTTGCCAACGCAGATTTTAAGAAGATTTTTGTTATAAAAGTTTTTTTAAACAAGATTTTTTATGGCTTACAATTACGAAATTTATTCAAAAATTAATAAGTTCAAGGGCAAGGACAGGAACAGACTTCATATGCCCGGGCACAAAAACGCGGGAGATTTCGTAAAGCGGTTCCCCGTCGCGCCCATAGATTTTACCGAGCTTTCCTTCTCGGACGATTTAAGCCTTCCCACGGGCGCCATTGCAAAGGCTCAGGAAGATATAGCCGAAATCGTAGGCGCCAAGCGCGTATTCATCACCACCGACGGTTCGTCCTCGGGCGTTATGGCTATGGTCTGGGTTGCTTCCCGCTTCGGCAACAAGTTAATCGTGCCGCGCAACAGCCACAAGAGCGTGTTCAACGCCTGCCGCATACTCGGCGTCGAACCCGTAATAGTGCAGGGCGCGGAGCGCGAAGGCGTGCTCCTTCCCCCCGCCCCCGAGCTAATAGAAAAATTAATCGTAAACGACGTCAATATCTCGGGTATGATTGTCGCCACGCCCGACTACTACGGCAATATCGCGCCGCTCGAAGAGTACGCAAACGCACTGAAAAAGCACGGCAGACGCCTGTTTTGCGACGGCGCGCACGGCGCTCATCTTGCGCTGGAAGAGAACCGCTTCGGCTACTGCGGCGTTTACGCCGATATGTGGGTGGACGGCGCGCACAAGACCTTGCCTACGCTTACGCAGGGCGCGTACGTATGCGTCAACGACGAATCGCTCATCTCGCTCGCCACAGAGGCTATGTCTATATTTCGCACCACTTCGCCTTCGTATCCCGTAATGGCTTCGGTGGAGTACGGCGTAAAATACTATATCAACAATCCCAAAATCGCCGACCGCGCAAAGACGGCGGCGGCAAACTTCAAGGCGCAGCTGCCCGATTTTACCTTCTATCCCTCGGCGGACTGGACAAAGCTGTCGATAGACTTCAAGCCCCTCGGCATTTCGCCCGACGCGGCGCAGGCGGCGCTTGAAAGAAAGGGAATATATCCCGAAATGAACGACGGCAGATATCTCTTATTCTACCTGTCGCCGTCAACCCTTCCTTCCCAGCTGAACGATTTAAAGAGCGCCCTTTTATGGCTGCTTGCACAAAAGAAGCTGCGCAATACCTTTATCGACAAGCCCGCAATTCCCGCCGCGGACAGGACTTATTCCTATCTGTATGCGCTCAGAAGCCGCACGGAGTGGGTGAATATCGGGGACAGTATAGGTCGTATGTGCGCCGAAAACGCAGGAATAACCCCGCCCTGCATTCCCGTAATAATCGCGGGCGAAATAATTTCGCCGCGCGCGGCGGAAGTGCTTGAAAGGGCGAAAAACACCTTCGGTATAGTGGGCGGCAAGATTAAAGTGGTAAAGAAATGAAGGGAAAATTCATAACCGTAGAGGGCTGCGAGGGCTCGGGCAAGAGCACTCAGCTGCGTCTGCTCTCCGAAAAGTTAGATAATCTCGGCGTGGACTATATCCTCACCCGCGAACCGGGCGGAAGCGACATTGCCGAACAGATAAGAAAGATTATTTTAGACGGCAAAAACTCCGCCATGTGCGACGAATGTGAAGCTCTCTTGTACGCCGCCGCGCGCGTTCAGCACCTTAAGGAGATTGTAAAGCCCGCCCTGGACAGGGGCACGTTGGTAATCTGCGACAGATACGTCGATTCCTCTCTTGCCTATCAGGGCTTTGCAAGGGGGCTGGGGGAACAGTTCATAGAACAGATAAATTCCTACGCGCTGCAGGAATTTGTGCCCGATCTGACGCTGTTTTTGAACATTTCGCCCGACGCGGCGTTCGAAAGAAAGCACGGCGCGGACAAGGACGACAGAATCGAACAGCTGGGCTTGGATTTTCACCGCAAGGTATACGCGGGCTATCTTGCGCTGTGCGAAAAGTATCCGCGCATAGCGCCGATCGATTGCAGCGGCACAAAGTATCAGACCGGCGAAAAAATATTTAATCTTTTAAAGGAAAAGGGAATAATTTAAGGCGAGGAATGGAAGAGCTTTTAAGGGGCACAACCGCATACCGCGTTTTCAGCCGCGACGCAGCCACAGGCAGGGCTTCGCACGCGTATATGTTGTACTTTAACGACGCAAACAACCTGCGTTCCGCCTTAAAGCTGTTCGCGCTGGAGCTGTTTGGCGCCAAAAGGGGCGAACGCGACGGCGACCTCATTTTAGAAGAGAACTTTTCCGACTGTAAAATTTACCCCGTTCAGGGCAAAAAGCTCTCTGCGTCGGACGCGGGCGAAATCGTGGACGACTGCGCCCTCAAGCCCGTCGAGCGGGACAAAAAGCTGTATATAATCAGCGGGTTCGAAGAGGCTTCGGCAATTATTCAGAACAAGCTGTTAAAGGTATTGGAGGAACCGCCCGAAGGCGTGTACTTTCTGTTGGGCGCAACCTCCCTTTCGCCTGTATTAAGCACGGTAAAGTCGCGCGTAAAGCTGTTGGAAATCCCCCCGTTTACCGAGGGCGAAATTCTTTCCGCGCTCAACCGCGCATCGGATAATCCGCTCAACGCACAGGCTGCGGCAAGCTGTGCGGGAAATCTCGGCGAGGCGCAAAATATGCTGTCGGGCGGGTGGTATAACCAAGTCTCCGCTGCCGCGCGCGAGATTGTGTGCGCCGACACCGTGGAAAAGGCGGGAATTGTCGCGCTTAAGTACGGCGATACCAAGTATAAAAACCAACTGCTTGCCGAAATGCAGCGGCAGTACTTTGAAGAGCTTAAAAAATGCGCTTCATCAACGGATAGTTCGATATCAACCTTAAACAAAGCCGCGTACGTATACGCGCTGGAAAAAATTTCCGCGGCAATAGCGGACGTTAAATTCAACGCTAATTTTTCCAACCTCTTGTACGACTTTGCGTTGAGGGTGATTGAGGAGAACGATAAATGGAAAAGATTGTAGGAATAAAATTTAAAAACGGCGGCAAGCTGTACTATTTCGCGCCCGGCAAGGACTGCGGAAAATACCGCAAGGATATGGGCGTAATAGTGGAAACCGCAAAGGGTCTGGAGTACGCCACGGTGGTTATTCCCGAAGCCGAGGTTGAGGACGACAAGATAGTTTCGCCCCTTAAGCCGGTGGTGCGCATCGCCACGCCCAAGGACGAGGAAACTGTTAAAAAGAATCTTGCCCGCAAGCCCGGGGCAATGAAGATAGCGCAGGAAAAGGTGGAAAAGAACGGGCTTGAAATGAAACTTATCGACTGCGAATTCACCTTCGACGGCACAAAGGTCATCTTTTACTTCACCGCCGACGGCAGGGTGGACTTCAGGGAGCTGGTAAAGGATTTATCGGCGGTGTTCCATCTGCGCATAGAGCTCCGTCAGGTCGGCATACGCGACGAAATAAAGCTAATCGGCGGGCTCGCGCCCTGCGGCAGAGTATGCTGTTGTTCGGGTGCTATGCCTGAATTTAAAAAAGTTTCCATAAAAATGGCTAAAAACCAGGGCCTGTCATTAAATCCGGGCAAAATTTCGGGGCTGTGCGGCAGGCTTATGTGCTGCCTTGCCTACGAAAACAATTACTATTCCGAAGCCTGCAAAAAGGTTCCCAAGGTCGGTTCGGAAGTGGGCACGCCCGACGGCAAGGGCACGGTCGTAAACGTAAATATGCTTAAAATGGAAGCCAAGGTAAGGATTGAGTCGGGCGATTCTATGTCCTACCGCGATTACAAGGTGGACGAGCTTAAGTTCCGTCGCGGCTGTCAGGACAAGGGCGACGACGACGAAAAAATCGACCCCGAGCTCAAAAAAATTCTCGACTGAAATTGGCGTAACCTCTTTACAGGTTAAAGAAAATATGATATAATGTACGAAACGGTTGAAATAGACCGAAAGAAAAACGTTTTGATGGAGGAGTTAAAATGGCACACGTTATTTCCGACGAATGCGTAAGCTGTGGCGCTTGCGCCGCTACTTGCCCCGTAAGTGCTATCTCCGAAGGCGCCGATAAGTATGTAGTTGATGCCGATACTTGCATCGATTGCGGCGCTTGCGAAGATGGATGCCCTACCGGTGCAATCAAGGCTGAATAATGGTCTTAAATTTGCCAGAATGAATAATTCGGCTGAGGCGGCGCACCTGTCGGTGTGCCGCCTTTTCATTTGATATATGCTCTTAAAAGAAAACGAAGTCTTAGAGGACCTCTTTGATAACTATAAAATAATTCAGAATTCCTCGCTCTACAGGTTCACGTCGGATAGTATTCTTTTATCCCGCTTTGCCCGCGCAAAGTTTAAGGACGAGGTGGCCGATTTCTGTGCGGGAAGCGGCGTGGTCGGGCTGCACTTTGCCTGTTTAAACCCGCATATATCGGGGGTAACGCTGTTCGAAATGCAGCAAAGCCTTTCGGATATGTCCGCGCGGACGGTGGAATACAACAATTTTAAAAACGTAAAGGCGGTCAACTGCCGCGTGCAGGACATCGGCGCCGAGTACGACGGCAAATTTTCGCTGATACTGTGCAATCCCCCGTACGAGACGGGCGGGTTTGAAAATCTCTCCTACGAAAAGGCTATCTGCCGCAAGGAAATAACTATAACCCTTGCCGAAATAGTCGAAGTCGCCGCGCGCAAAGTAAAGTTCGGCGGCAGGTTTGCAATCATCAACCGCGCCGACAGACTTGCCGAGCTTGTCTTTGCCTTAAAGAGCAAAAATTTAGAGCCGAAAAGGCTGCAACTTGTCAGCGGCACGGCGGGCGGCAAGCCCTACCTTGTCATGGTAGAGGCGGTAAAGGGCGGCAGACAGGGCATTGAAATTCTGCCCACGATTGTAAACTAGGTCAAGTAAAGTAAACGTATTTGCACCCGGTTTGCAAAACTTGAAGGTAAAGTATGATATATTTTGTGGCAACCCCTATAGGCAACTTAAAGGATATTTCGCTCCGCGCGCTGGAAGTTCTGCGCGAGGCGGACGTGATTTTCTGCGAGGATACCCGCCATTCAATTAAACTTTTAAACGCGTACGAAATAAAAAAGCCCCTTTATGCCTGCCATAAGTTCAACGAACGCGAGGCGGCGGAAAAGATAATTTCCGCGTCCAGGGAAGGCAAACAGGTCGCCGTCATTTCCGACGCGGGCATGCCCGTCATCTCCGACCCTGGCAACGTCGTCTGCCGCGCGCTTAGGGAAGCGGGCGAAGTCTACACGGTAATTCCGGGCGCAAACGCCTTTCTTTCCGCCCTGATACTTTCGGCTCTGCCTGCGGAAAGATTCGCCTTTATCGGCTTTCTGCCCGACAAGGAGGGCGAGCGCAAAAAACTTCTGGAAAAGTATAAAAATCTGGACTTAACTTTATGCTTTCACGTTGCCCCGCAGGACGTAGACCGCCATATATCCTCAATCTATTCGGTTTTCGGCGAAAGACGCGCCTGCGCGGTCAGGGAAATTACCAAATTGCACGAAGAGGCGGCTTGGTTCAAACTCTCGCAGGGTTTGCAGGGAGAAAAGCGCGGGGAATACGTGCTTATAGTCGAGGGCGCGGACGAGCGCGAAAATCCGCTCAATTCCCTTCCCGAGCGCGAGCATATCCTGCACTATATGCAGGGGGGAATGGATAAAAAGGACGCTGTAAAGCAGGCTGCAAAGGACAGGGGCGTGCCCAAGTCCGAGCTGTACAAATTTTCGATTGATTTATAAATACGCGGCTTTGCCGCGGTTAAATATTGCGTCGGACGCCGCATATTGCGGGGCGAACGGGCGCAGAAATTAAAAAAGGTGAGTAAATTTATGGCTAAGAAAAAAGACTCTTCCGTAACAGACGAGGAAGAGAACAAAAAGATGTCAATTTACGACTATGAAGAAAAATACGTAAAGCGGCAGAACGTGCGCGGCGCAAGGCTTATACTTTCGCTGATTACGGGCGTAATCGCCGTATTTTTGGCCTGGTGCCTGTTTTCAATGGTCGTTAAAATTTGGGAAATAAACGTATACGCAGGCTACGCGGCGATTGCTGTTGCGGTGCTTTTGTATATTTTCCTGTTTATAGTCCCTATGGTTAAAATATACAAGTCGGACTACTTTGAAACAAACGTGAATTCCAAGCACGCTTACAGCGCAAAGCGGCACAACAAAAAGGTGCGCCGCAACATAGCCGCAAAGATGGTGGATTTCAACGCCAGCGTCGACGGCGTGGGTTGGTACGACGATAAACTTGTGGGCGATCTGGAAGTCGCGCTGAAAACCAACGACGACGAGGGCTTAAAGACCGCGCTCACCGCGCTCTATCAGGGCAAGGTAAAAAAGACGGCAAAGGAAATCATCTTTAAGTGCTCGTTAAAGTCCGCGGCATATTCCGCGGTGTCGCAGAGCAACCGCATGGACGCGGCGCTGGTCGCCGTGGTCAATCTGCAAATGATAAAGGACATAGTTTTCCTGTACGGCTTCCGTCCGTCGGATGCAAAGCTGGTCAAAATCTTCGGAGCGGTGGTGCGCAATTCGCTCATATCCTACGGCCTGGGTTCCGCGCAGATAGGCAACGCCGTTGCAAAGAGCGTGGGCGACGTGGCAAAGGGCATACCTATTCTGGGTTCGGCAATCTCTGCGCTTGTGGACAGTTCGATTCAGGGTCTTACCAACGGCACGCTTACGGCGGTCATAGGGTTCCAGACCATAAGATATTTGAACAAGGAATATAAATTGCAGGACGTCTTAGACGGAATAGAGGTTGCGGAAACCGAAGAAGAGCTTCAGGCGGCGTGTGAAGAACTTGAAGGCGAGCTGAAAAAGCGCCCTGCGAAGGTAAAGGTTTCGTAAAATTAAAATATCGCAATAAAAATTTGGCGGCGGCTGCAAAAATTTGCAGCCGCCGCGCTATATTTATTTTAATTCCTTATCTAAACCTAAAAGATAGTCGGCACTCTCGTTTAAAATAATACATAATTTGTACAACACCTCAACCGATGGCAGATTATCGCCGTTTTTCCAATTAGTAATGTTGCTCTCAGAAATTTCCAGCTGTTCGGCAAGCTGTTTCTGTGATATATTGCTCTCTTTAATAGCCAGCGTAAAACGTTCCTTGAATAACATAAATTCATTTTAACAGAATTTTCGGCAAAATGCTTGACTATTCAGTACAACTGAATTATAATTTAAATATTCAGTTAAACTGAAACTTATTTACAGAAGCAAAGGGCGGGAAACAGAGGTGAATGAAACGCATAAGTGTACTAGTTGTAGATTTTACGTGGCGCATTACATAAAAATCAATTCAAGTTTTAGAAAAATTTCAAACGGACATTGCGTAAACAGCAATATGTCTTTGCGTGAATCGCAAAAGTGGACACAACGCTGTTTGCCTTGCGAATTTTGGGAACCTTATGAAATTCAGCTAAACGAAAGGCGTAAAGCCGTTGAAGAGTCGATAAATTTTATGGCTGAACGGTTGAATGAAATATCGCAAATTTTAAAAGACGATAAAGCGGAATAAATAAACGAAAGCGCGGCGGCTGCAAATTTTTGCAGCCGCCGCGCTATTTTTTATATAATTACGCCAAAGCTCAAAAAAATGCTTTGTCGCCTCCGAATAAACGTTTTTACTGATAGTTCGCCTTGTCGATTACGCCGCCGCCCAGACAGCGCGTCGAATCGTAAAACACCGCGTATTGTCCCTCGGTTACCGCGCGTTGCGCTTCGGCAAACTCAACGTGCGCGCCGCTCTCGGTCAAGGTTACAAAAACCTTCTGCTCGCCCTGGCGGTAGCGGAACTTTGCTGTGCACGAAAAAGTCGTTTGCGGCGGCATATATCCTATCCAATTCAGTCCCGAAACCTCGCAGGAGCGCGAATATAGCGGACTTTCGTCGCCGTGAGATACGTATAAAACGTTGTTTTGTAAATCCTTTTTAACTACGAACCATCTGCCCTCTTCGCCGCGCCTGCCGCCAAGGTCAAGCCCCCTGCGCTGACCTATCGTATAGTGCATAAGCCCTATGTGTTCGCCCACCTCTTCACCGTCGAGGGTGAGAATTTTGCCCGACTGCGCGGGTAGATACTGCGACAGAAATTTGCGGAAATTCCTCTCGCCGATAAAGCATATGCCCGTGGAATCCTTCTTCTTTGCCGTAGAAAGCCCGTTTTCAACCGCAATGCGCCGTACTTCTTCTTTTTTGAGGTCGGCAAGCGGAAACAGTACGTTTTCAAGCTGGGGCTGGGTTACCTGGTTTAAAAAATAGGTTTGGTCTTTGCCCGCGTCCGCCGCCTTTAAAAGGTAGTGATTGCCGTCGGCATTGTGGTCTATTCCGCAGTAATGCCCCGTGGCTATCATATCCGCGCCCATGGACAGCGCGTATTCGCGGAAGGGTCCGAACTTGATTTCGCGGTTGCACAACACGTCGGGGTTGGGCGTTCTCCCCGCCGCATATTCGGCAAGAAAATACTTGAACACCCTGTCCTGATACTGCTTTGCAAAGTTTACGCTGTAATACGGCATATCCAACAGCGCGCATACCCTGCGCACGTCGGCAAAGTCCGCCTCGGAAGTGCATTCGCCGTTGATATCGTTCTCCTCCCAGTTGAGCATATACAGCCCTATCACGTTGTAACCCTGTTGTTTTAAAAGGAGCGCGGCAACCGAACTGTCTACGCCGCCGCTCATTCCTACGACCACCGTTTTTTTCATAAAATAAGTATAACATATCGCTACTCGCTTTGCAATTAATTTTTTTTGTGTTATAATGCGTATATGGAATTGCCGCAGGATAATTACGTTTTGTTGTCGTTAGTCAATACAAAACTTCGCGACGAGTGCTCGTCTTTGGAAGATTTTTGCGCCGTCTATGACCTTTCGCTGCAGGATATATGCAAGCGAATGGAAGCAATCGGCTATTTGTACGATACGGAAAGCAACGCGTTCAAACGGGGTTAAAATGGAAAGGGTTGAGGAAAAATTTTTAAGATACGTCAAAATAGACACGCCGAGCAACGAGGAAAATTACAGCGTTACGCCATCTACCGAATGTCAGCACGCGCTTGCAAAGGTTTTGTATGACGAGCTGCGCTCCCTTGGCATAAAGGCGAAAATCACCCCCAACGCATACGTTTACGGCGAGATAGAGGCAAACTGCCCCGCAACGGCGGCGGTGGGCTTTATCGCGCATATCGACGTGGTGGATAAGCCCAAGGGCTTCGGCGTCAATCCGCAGGTTCACGAATACGTGGGCGGCGATCTGTACGTGGGCAACGGCGTTAAAATAACGCTTTCGGACTGCCCCGGGCTTGCAAATTATGTCGGTCAGAAAATTATAACGTCTGACGGCACGACGATTTTAGGCGCGGACGACAAGGCGGGCGTAGCCGAAATTATGGCTCTCGCCGAATATCTTGCAACAAACCCGCAGGTAAAGCACGGCAAGGTGTGCGTGGCGTTCACTCCCGACGAGGAGATAGGGCACGGCGCAAAGCTGTTCGACGTTGCTGGCTTCGGCTGCGACTTTGCCTTTACCGTCGACGGAGAAGAACTGGGCGAGCTGTGCTACGAAACCTTTAACGGCGCGGCGTTCTGCTTTGAAATCGAGGGCGTGAACATTCATCCAGGTCAGGCAAAGGGAAAGATGATTAACGCGGTTGCGGTCGCAAACGAGATTTTTAACCGTTTCCCCGCCGAGGAGCGCCCCGAAAATACCGAGGGCAGGGAAGGCTACTATTTCTTCAATGAAATTCGCGGCGACGTGGAAAAGTGCGTTCTGAGCGGAATTATCCGCGACCACGACAGGAGCATATTCAACGCGCGCAAGGAATACGTTAAAGAGGTGGCAAAGGAGTATTCTTCGCGCTATGGCGGCAGGGTTAAACTCACGCTTAAGGACCAATATTACAACTGCGCGGAAGTAATCGCGCCGCACGCGCATATTATCGATAACGCCGTCAAGGCAATGGAAAAGGAGGGCGTTACCCCCATAATATCCCCCATTCGCGGCGGCACGGACGGCAGCAGCCTGTCGTTTATGGGTCTGCCCTGCCCCAATATCTGCACGGGCGGACACAACGCGCACGGCAAAAACGAGTTTGTGCCCGTGGGCAGTATGAACACGATAGTCCGCATGCTGTTAAACATCGTATATTCTTACGTCAAATAATAATTTGCCGCGCAAAGCGCAGGGTAGCGCTTTGCGCGGCAAAGCAACGCATATGCACCCGTAGCTCAGTTGGATAGAGCAATAGCCTCCGACGCTATGTGTCGCTGGTTCGACTCCAGTCGGGTGTACCATCGGCGCGGCAAAGCGCGTTTTGCAAAAAGGCAACTTTTGGTTGCCTTTTTTGCTTTTAACGCTTGCCGCGCCTCTTTCGCGCAAAAGCCACGGTTTTGCGCGAGAAAAAAGTTGTGAAAAAAATTTAAGCAAAGCGCGTTTTGCAAAAAGGCAACCTTTGGTTGCCTTTTTTGCTTTTAACGCTTGCCGCGCAAGGCAAAGCCTTGACTAAGTATCTTTATTGCCTTAGTTCTTGATTGACGGTTCGCTAGTCAAATTTAAATCATGGGACGGTTTATCTTTTGTTGTTTTTTATTCAGCGCTTGACATAATTTTCAAATTATTCTATAATATGAAATAATAAGAATATACGAGGTAAAACTTATGAATTTGCTGTTTGCCTGGCCCGAATGGGTGCCCGATTGGTTTGCAAGCTGGGGATGGATTGCCCTTGTTGCCGCCGTCGTAGTGCTGGTTTTGTGCATAATTTTAATTTGCGTTCGCTCAAGCTCTGCCAAGAAAGAGAAGAATAAGAACGACGAAGATAAGGGCGCTTCCTCTCCTGCCGAAGAAGAGACCGTAAAATCCGAGGAGGCGGCAAAGGAAGAAGAGCCGGCAAAAGAGCCCGCGGAGCAGGCGGAAGAACCCGCAGAAGAGCCTGCGGAGGAAACCGAAGTTTCTGCCGAGGAAGAAAAGAGGGAAGAGGAAAAGGAAGAAAAGGCAGCTACAGAAGCTACGGCGAAGGCTAAGCCCGCCACAAAGACCTATCACATTTCCAAGCGCAAGGCAGACAACAAGTGGCAGGTAAAGATGGCAGGCGGAAGCAGGGCGATAAAGCTGTTCTTCACACAGGCAGAGGCGATAGATTTCGCCAAAAAACTTGCCGAAAGTCAGGAAGCTAGAATAGTCATTCACAAGGAGGACGGCTCGTTCAGAAGGCTTACCTACCACAGCAAAAAGTAATTGATTAATAGGATAAATAAAAAACCGCGCGCAGAGCAAATTTCTCTGCGCGCGGTTTTAGTTTAATTAAAAAATATTTAGTATTCTTTGTAATATTTATGTCTTTTTATAACTCTTACTATAAAAATTATAACTCCGCCGAGAGCGATTATTATCATGCGCAATATAAACAGCATTATATTCAAAAACCACTCCCCTCCGCCAGAATAGTCATTCACTTCCTTTATTGAAACTTTATCGTCGGACTCTACAGTAGCTTCGTAGTGCGAACCTGAAATGTAGGTGGAATCTTCCTGGAATTTTCCAAATTTGAATTTGAACGCACCTATAAAGTCTATGAATATAAATACTAACGCTAACCATACGAGAAAATTGTCAAAATTGAAACCTACTTTAAATAATTCTATTGGTATTATTACAAGTCCCATAAAATATATTATTATGAGACCAAGGATCGCGAGGGGAAAACATATAAAGAAAGCAATAACCCAACCAATAATCATTTCTGGAAATGAGTATGTTGGTGTGCCAGACATAAAACTTAATTGAAAGTTTAAATGACCGAATATACAGTACAGAATGAAGCCCCATAAAAAAAGACAGGGCAGAGCAAAGAGAAATAATTCGATAATAGTTTTAGCTTTAGGTGAATACATAGTTATACCCTGGGTGTTTATTTCTAAAAACAGTATATTCTCAATTATTGAGAAAGTCAAGTGTTTTTCTCAATTTTTGATAATAATATGGCTATGGTAAAGATTAATACGTTTGGGGAAAATTTAAAAACGTTGCGTTTAGAGCGGAAAATAAATCAACAAAATCTGGCGCAAGAGTTGAATTTCAGTTTAAAAACCATATCGCATTGGGAAACAGGATATTCGGAACCGTCAATCGATCAGTTAATTATCTTGGCTAATTTTTTTAATGTAACGATTGACGAGCTTGTTGGAAGAGAGTAAATTTTTCCGTGTATTTAAATAGCGCCGCGGTTGCGAAAAGTTTTCGCAACCGCGGCTTTTTTATTGCTTTGACCGATTTTTTCCTACGGCAAAAACCGTCACAAAATTTTCACAAAAAAAGGCGTTTTAAAACTTGAAATCGGTTTTATAATTTAAGTGAACGAAAAAGGAAGACAAAAAAGCCTCCCCGAAAGTTTATAAAATAAATTTTAAAGGAGATTTTAACTATGAAAACCTATTTACAGAAAAGAAATAACAACTACGATTTGTTCGACGCATTCGACGATTTCTTCCGTCCAGTATTCTACGACGAGAAGAGGGATTTACGCACTAACATAAAGGAGACTGAATCGGCTTACGAGCTGGATATCGAAATGCCCGGATACAAAAAGGAGCAGATAAAGGTTGCCCTTGAAAACGGCTACCTTACCGTATCCGCAACCAAGGAGCAGAAGGAAAAGGAAGAGGGCGAAGGCAAGCGCTTCTTAAGGAAGGAAATAAGCGAAAGCTGTTCGCGCAGCTACTACGTAGGCGACGATATTTCGCAGGAGGACGTAAAGGCGAAGTACGACAACGGCATACTTACGCTGACCGTACCCAAGAGCCAGCCCAAGCAGGTATCCTCGCACCTTATCGACATTGAATAATGCCGATATCTTACGACATAAAATTGCATAAGCGGCGGAGCGCAGTTTGCGCTCCGCCGCAAATACTGTTTAAATTTTTAAAGTTGACGGGTGATAGGTCAATCAAGCGTTAACGCAATTAAGATACTTGATGCAACGGAACGTTGCCTTGTTGACGGGCGACAGGTCAATCAAGCGTTAACGCAATTAAGATACTTGATGCAACGGAACGTTGCCTTGTTGACAAGCGGGAAAAATAAGTTTATAATATCGGCAAAGTAAAAGAGGTAAAATATGGTTAAGATAGACGTTTTTTCAGGATTTCTGGGCGCAGGCAAGACTACGCTCATCAAAAAACTAATTAAAGAGGCATACGCGGGCGAAAAGCTCGTGCTCATTGAAAACGAATTCGGCGAAATCGGCGTAGACGGCGGCTTTTTGCAGGATTCGGGAATTACAGTTAACGAGCTCAACTCGGGCTGCATCTGCTGTTCGCTCGTCGGCGACTTTGCAAAGTCTCTCAAGCAGGTAGACGAACAGTTTAAGCCCGACAGAATTTTAATAGAGCCTTCGGGCGTCGGCAAGCTCTCGGACGTGGTTCGCGCCGTTGAAAGCGCAAACCTTCCCGACGCAAAAATAAATTCCTTAACCGCGGTTGTAGACGCCAACAAGTGCAAGGTCTATATGAAGAACTTCGGCGAATTTTTCAACGACCAGATAGAGAGCGCGGCTTGCATAGTTTTCAGCCACGTCGACGTCGTTTCGGAAGAAAAACTCGCTACGGCTTTAAAGCTCGTCCGCGAGCGCAACGCGGGCGCGACAATCGTCACCACCGCCCTGGACGAGCTCGACGGCAAGGAAATTTTAAGCGCAATGGAGCATTCCGATACTCTCGCAAGCGAGCTTGAAAAACTCGCCGCCGCCGCGCACGAACATCATCACC
>JBJEUZ010000016.1:0-52282 GCA_051884095.1 Candidatus Coproplasma sp. | reverse complement strand
ACGACGAGGACGAACACGAGCATTGCTGTCACCACGACCACGACGAGGACGAACACGAGCATTGCTGTCACCACGACCACGACGAGGACGAACATGAACACTGCTGTCATCACGACCACGACGAGGACGAACACGAGCATTGCTGTCACCACGACCACGAGGGACACCACCATCATCACGCCGACGAGGTATTCTCCAGCTGGGGCGTGGAGACGGGCAAAAAGTTTACCGCTGACGGCTTAAAGGCGGCGTTGAGCGCCTTAAACAATGCCGTTCAGTACGGCACGGTACTGCGTGCAAAGGGCATAGTCGAGGGCGAAAACGGAAAGTGGCTGCACTTCGACTACGTTCCCGGCGAAACCGACGTGCGCGAAGGCTCGGCGGCGTATACGGGCAGGCTGTGCGTTATTGGCAGTAAGCTGGACGAGGACGAGCTGAAAGAACTTTTCGGAGTTTAATTATCGTAAAAATGTATGCCTTGGGGCGGCAAGCGTGACGCTTTATGCGAGTATCTTAATTGCGTTACCGCTCGATTTGCCCAACGCTTATCAAACTTTAATTAATGTAGGCTCTGCATTCCCGATAACGGCAATGACAGCCGGACTATCAGGCGTATGCCTGAAGGGTGATTATTATGCAACAGGAAATTTCGGTTTATCTCTTTTTGGGATTTCTCGATTCGGGAAAGACAAAGTTTATACAGGAAACGCTTGAGGACCCCAGAATGGAGAACGGCGAGCGCACTATGCTCGTTGTCTGCGAAGAGGGCGAAGAGGAGTACGACCGCGCAAAGTTCAAGGTCAAAAACGTTGCGATTGAGAGCATTGAAAAAAAGGAAGATTTAAACTCCTACAACCTCTCGTATCTCGCGCGAAAAAACAGGGCGGTGCGCGTGGTTGTGGAATATAACGGCACCTGGGAGCTTCAGGACTTTTTCGAGGCTATGCCCGAAAACTGGGTCATCAATCAGATGATGACCTTCTTCGACGCGAACACCTTTTTAAACTACAACAAGAATATGCGCCAGCTGGTCTTTGACAAGATTCAGATGACCCAGATGGTAGTTTTCAACCGCTTTAAGGGCGAGATGGACAAGATGGAGTTCCACAAGGTTGTGCGCGCAATCTCGCGCCGACCCGATATAGTATACGAATATATCGGCGGCAAGGCGGAATTCGACGACATCGAGGACCCTATGCCCTACGATATGGACGCGCCCGTAATAGAGATAGAGGACAGGGACTTCGCGCTGTTCTACCGCGACCTTTCCGAAAATCCGCAAAGCTACGTGGGCAAGGTTGTAAAGTTCAAGGGCATGGCGGCGGTATCAAAAAAGGTTCCGTCGGGTTTTATAGTAATCGGCAGATACATTATGACCTGTTGCGAGGCGGACATAGCCTACGACGGCTTCGCGCTCAGGACCGAAGGGAAAATCGCCGGCGTAAAGACCAAGGATTGGCTGACCGTCACAGCAAAGGTTGGGTACGAGTATAACGCGGTATACCGCCAGCAGGGACCCGTGCTGTTTGCCGAGAGCATAGAGCGCGCTCAACCGCTCCCGCCCGAAGAGACGGTTGCAACGTACTACTGATTTTTCCGCGGAAAAATCAGTATTGTGCTAGTATGTCCGCGGCAATTCCCGCAGCAGAGGCTAAAATATTTTAATAATTGTGTTGCGCGGCGGAAAAGTACGCTTTCCCGCCGCGCTTTTCACCTTTTTTTACATTTTTTATCAGCTGTAAAAAATTATGAAATACAGAGGGCGAAAAATAGAAAATTGTGTGAAAAAAAGCAAATTGATGGCCGTTATGTTGCAAAATCGCCTTACAAATATTATAATTTAGCAAGCGTAAAAAACTGTCGCAGCTTGCCGTAAGAACGCTCAGGCGGTATTGTGACCGAATGCGCGCCGTAAAATTTGCGGCGGCATTGCCGTACGTCCGCGCAGCCGTCCGTGTTTTTGTGCGCCGTCGAATTTTTTACAAAGGTTGAATTATGCAAAGACAAACGTTAAATGAATATCTCAAACGCCGACTTTCATTTGTGCCTCTGACCGTGATTATGTCGGTCTATGCCGCTTTCTGCCTGGGTGCTGGAATTTACTTTCTTACGGCGGGAATGTACAGGGACGCGGCGATTGCGCTTATCTATCTTTTGATGGTTCCGCTCGTCTACGCCCTCGAATATCTGTTGAAAATAAGGGCGACGATGCCGTATTGCGTGCTGCTGATTGTGTTTCTTGTGTTTTGCTTTCTGGGCGCAAGTTTCAATTTCTATACGCTGATCCCCTTTCTCGACAACGTATTGCACTTCTTCTTCGGCGTAGTGTTCTTCCTTCTCGGAATAGGGGTTTTCAAGTCGCTTATGGGCGAGCCGCAATCTAAAAAGAGCTTTGCGGCGTGTCTGCTGTTCGGGTTTGCGTTCAGCCTACTCGTGTCCGTATTCTGGGAATTTTACGAATTTGCCGGCGACATGCTTATCGCCGATATGGATATGCAGGAGGACACGTTCGTAGACCACATTCACTCCTTCGTGCTCTTCCCCGGGTACGACCACCTGCATACCGAACAGATTGAGGGAATCGCCTACACCGTGCTTTACGACGCCGAAGGTAACGTGCTCTATACCATAGAGGGCGGATATCTCGACATCGGAATAATCGATACTATACACGATTTGTTCTGGTGCACGGTTGCAAACGCCGCGCTCTGCGTACTGTTCGCAGTGGACAATTCGTTCGGAAAGCGCGCGTATAGGGCGCTTACGCCCGCTCTGGCGAACGAGCTGGAAGAGATGGGCTGCGTGCCCGCGCCCTGCGACGGCGAAGAGGCATTCGCCGACGCCTCGGACAGATAGTTTAAAATAATGACAGATAAGTTAAAATAATATTGACGGTAAACAGCGTGCGCGCCGACGCGTAAAATTTTCCGCGTCGGCGCGCCCTTAACTTTCAACATTCGGCATATATCGTAGCGTTAAAAATACAATAGTATTATGGCAAGATACGATAGCCGAACTTTTATATTCGCCGCGCTGGGCGCGGCAATGGGGTTGGGCAATGCAATGCGCTTTCCCGGGCTGTGCTATAAATACGGCGGCGCCTTCGTAATAGCCTATGCGGTGGCTCTCGCGGCGGCATATCCCCTGCTGTGCGCCGAGCTTTCGCTGGGCAAGCGGCGGCGCGCGCCATTTCCCGTCGCCATAAAGTCGCTAAGTCCGCGAGCGGGCGCGGTGGGGTGGGCGGCGTGCATAAATTCGGCGTTTATCGCCGTCTATTACGTTGCCGTAATTGCAAGGCTGTCAGAGAGCGCCTTATTCTTCGGCGTCAGCTTAAATTGCCAAAGCCCACGCAATATGCCCGATTTAACCTATATTTTTGCCCTGCTTGTCGCGCTTTGTTGCGGCTTTTTGCTCACGCGCTCGGCAAAGTCAAGGGCAAATCTTGCCAGGGTATCGGTAACCGTGCAGACGGCTCTGTTTATTCTGCTTGCCGCCCGCGGACTTATCTACGAAAACGCGTTTTCGTCCCTTGGAGTGCTTGCCGTGCGCGCAGGCGACCTTTTAAACGCCGAAACCTGGCTGAACGCCCTCGGTCAGGCGCTGTTGTCGCTGTCGGTTGCGGCGGGAGTAATGCCCTCGTTCGCCGTAAATATGCCTACCGACTCCTCGCCCGAGAGGTGCGCGCTAGTCGTCGTTGCGGCAAATTTCTGCGGCGGACTGCTTTCCGCCGTCGCGCTTATAACCGTCGCCGCGGGCTGTAATTTAAGCGGCGATATAACCTCGAACGGCTTTTCCAACGCGTTCGCGCTCTTTCCCAAGGCGCTGGCCGTAACCTTTAAAGACCCCGTTGTCTCGGGCATATTCGGCACCGTATTTCTTTTATCGCTCACGCTTACGGCAACCGTGTCCGCGCTGTCGCTCGCCCTTCCGCTGTTCGGCGCGCTGGAAAATATTTTGCCCTCCTGCCGCGCCCGCGCGCTTGCGTTCAGTGCGGTTTTTTGCATATCGCTTGCGTTCGTCCGTTATCCGCAGGCGGTGGGCGTTGCCGACTTTATAGCCTGCAACGCGGCTGCGCCCGCAATCGCCGTTGCGGAATCGTGCGTTTTTTTGCGTCGGATATTGACTGAACGCCGCGGGCGTGATAGAATATACGTATGGAAAATCTGGTTAAAGTCAAGGAAAAATTAGAAAAACGCGGCTACGACTGCCGCATTGCCGCAAGCGCGCAAGAGGCGCTTGAAGATGCGGTAAAGATTATCGGCGGCGGAAGCGTGGGCTTCGGCGGGTCGGTGACGTTAGGACAAATAGGACTGCCCGAAAGGCTGCAACAGAACGGGAATCAGCTGTTCTGGCATTGGAAGGACGGCGCAAAGATGCGCAATCTGGCGCTCGGCGCTGACTTTTTCGTTTGCTCTGCCAACGCCGTAACCGAGGACGGCGAAATTATTCAGACCGACGGGACGGGCAACCGCATCGCCGCGCTGTGCTACGGACCCGAAAACGTCATTATGATTATCGGCAAGAACAAGATAGTCAGGGACAGAGCCGAGGGCGAAAGGCGCATTAAATCGGGCATATGTGCGGGTCAAAACGGAAAAAGGCTGGGTTTATCCACGCCCTGCGCGGTAAGCGGCAGCTGCGCGGACTGCAATTCGCCCCAACGTATGTGCTCGGTAACGGCGGTTTTCGAGCGCGCGCCCAAGGGCTTTAATAGGGCGTACGTAATTTTGGTCGACGAAAATTTGGGATATTGATTAATCGACGAAAATATAGGTCGGCGTAAACAATAAAAATTGAACAATAATCGGAGTAAAAAATAAACGGGGCACCGCCCCGAAATTTATTCGGCGCTTAAATTTTCTATCCGAAAAACTTTATGGCTCAATTCTTTTGTGCATTTTTCTTTTCCTTGTCCGCGTTTATCTGGTCGGCGAACATTCTTTCAGCCTTCCTGATAGAATTTTCCAGGCTGAATTTCTTTGCAAAGCCCGCGTACATTCCGCTCATAATCTCGCGCTCTTCACCGTTTTCGTACCAGTAATCAATCTTTTGCGCAAGCGAAGCGGGGTCGTTGTCCAAAAACAGCGAACGCTCGTCCAGCGCAAACTGCGGCGTTGCCGAAAGCGGACTGTCGGCAATTACGGGCACAAGTCCGCACGCAATCGCTTCAATCGCGGCAATCGCCTCTATCTCTGCGGAGGCGGCGTGTACGTACAAGTCGCTCTGTTGCAGGCGGGAAATCAGCTTGTCCTTGGGCAAGAAATCAAAGGTTACGTCCAGCCCGCACTTTGCCGCAAGGCGCTCAAGCGCCTTCTTTTTGGGCCCGTTGCCCAGCAAAGTAAGGTGAATATCGTCCCTGTGTTTGGAAAGCGCGATCGCGCGGATAAGCACCTGCTGGTTCTTTTCGGGCGCAAGTCTGCCCGTCATAACTATTTCAAACTTGTCGTTCTTCTTCTTTTTAAGCGGCGGAACGAACTCGGGGTCGTAGCCGTTGGAAATTACGTAAAGCTCCTGCTTGTACTTGTGCGCTGTCAGCTGGTTGGCAATGAACGCGGAGGGGCAGTGTATTCTTTCAAAGTGTTTATAATATCTGCGCAAAAAGGCGTAAATTAAGGTGTTGAGCGGCTTTACCTTGCCCATATGGATATTGTACGAAACGTTTTCGGGCTGCACGTGGAACGCCGTCGTTGTGGGAATACCCATTTCGTCCGCAAGCAATTTGCACTTCTTTTCCAGCTTGAACGGAAATATCAGGTGCACGACGTCCGCTCCTTCAAAGGTCTTTTTGATGCGCTCCCTGTCAAATTTGCCAAATTTGACCTGGTTTTTTGCCGAAACTTCGGTAACCAGGGGAATATATCTTTCCTTAAGGTTGCAATCCTTTTCGCCGTCCGCGCCGATGGCGACCATTCTCACTTCGTGTCCGCGCGCCCTCAGCCCGTCCGCAAAGCGCAGAGCGGTCATAACCGAGCCGTTTGTCTTGTTGTCAATTAAATCTACTACTATTACAATCGTCATAAGTTCATACCCTTTCATGATAATCTTAACCTATAATTGTAAATTGATTATAAACTTATTATTGATTTTTCAGTAAATTTATTTTACAATATAGGCGGCGGAAATTTCCGCCCGACAAGAGGGAAGACAGATATGGCAAAATTGTTGATTGTAGAGGACGACGCCAATTTAAGAATGTTGATGACGCTCCGCCTTAAAAATAAGTACGAAACGGCGGTGGCAAAGACGGGCGCGGAGGCGCTTGAAATTTACGAGCAGGGCGGGATAGACTTGATTATAACCGACGTTATGATGCCCGTTATGGACGGCTACACGCTTGTCGAGCGGTTGCGCTCGGCAGGGCATCTCACGCCCGTGATTATTTTAACCGCAAAGGATTCGATTATGGACAAGGGCAGGGGCTTTGCCGTCGGCACGGACGACTATATGACCAAGCCCGTCAACTTCGAGGAGCTTTGCTGGCGCATAGACGCGCTGCTCAGGCGCAGTAAGATTGCCAACGAGGACAAAATTTACGTGGGCGACGTCGTTGTCGACAAGCAGACCTTTACCGTCAAGCGCGGCGACGAGGAGATAGAGCTGCCCACCAAGGAGTTTCAGCTCTTATACCTTTTGTTGTCCTATCCCGGCAAGATATTCACCAAGGAAAACATTCTCGACAGCGTGTGGGGCTACTCCTCGGAGAGCGACGAATACACCGTGCGCACGCATATTAACAGGTTGAGAAACAAATTCGAACACTTCACCGAGTTCGAAATAGTCACCATTCGCGGCATAGGCTACAAGGCGGTATTCAAAAAGTGAAAAGAAGGATAAAAAACAGAGACAGACATCTGTTCAACACCCATTTCATAATAATCGGCGGACTCAGCTTTTTGCTGGTATTGATAGTCGGCGAGCTGGTCGTGTACTTAGTACAGACGCTCACCGCGGGGCTGGTTGCCGACGCGACGCTTATTATGCTGTTCATAATACCTGCGCTTGCGGCGATAGTTACGGCGGTGGTAATATATTTCAACCACAGGACTTTGCAGACCTCCAACACGCTGATTAGCGCGCTGAATAAGGTTGCCGACGGCGATTATAAGGTGAAGATACCCTATAAAAAGCTGGATACCTTTACCGCCGTGTACGAAAATTTCAACAAGATGACCACGGAGCTGAGCAGCGTCAAGGCGATGAGGGAGGACTTCGTGCACAACTTTTCGCACGAGTTCAAAACTCCCATAGCTTCGATAAACGGCTTTGCAAACCTGTTGCTTGAGGGAAATCTTTCCGAGGAGGAAGAGCGCAGCGTATTAAAGATTATCGCGGACGAATCGCAAAGGCTTTCGCACCTTGCGGAGAGCTCGCTCATTCTGTCCAAGATAGAAACTCAGCAATTTGTGGGCGAAACCAAGGAGTTCAGGCTGGATCTGCAGATTAAGGACTGCATAATTTTATTGGAGAGACAGTGGGAGGAAAAGAAAATAACCATTTCGTCCTCGCTGGAGCCCGTAACTTTTACCGGCGACGAAATGATGTTAAAGCAGGTGTGGCTCAACCTCGTCTCCAACGCGATTAAGTACACGCCTGAAGGCGGCAACGTAGAAATAACGCTCTGCGTTGAGAACGGGCGCTGCAAAGTGACGGTTGCGGACAACGGCGTGGGCATACCCGAAGAGAGCTTGCCGAAAATTTTCGACAAGTACTATCAGGCGTTCGACTCCTCGGGCAACGGTCTGGGGCTTGCCATCTGCAAGCGCATACTCGAAATTTGCAACGGCGAAATTTCGGTTAAAAGCAAGGTGGGCGAAGGCTCCGCGTTTACCGTAATAATCTGATTTCCGATTAGATAATAATTTTAGCAGTTAAGGCAAGGGCTAAAGCCCTTGCTTTTTTTGCGGCGGGGCAAGAGAAAAAAGTTGCGGACGCAACTTTTTTGTTTTGTCGGCTTGACAAAATCCGACCCGACGGCGTACAATATAATTGGTTGCGGGCGCAACGATACGCGGCTTAACCTGCGGCGACAGAGCGAGTATAATAAAGCCCTTGCGCGCTGCAACATATTTTCAGGAGTTTTTATGGCTAAATTTTTAAGGAATATCGCGCTGGTTTCTCACAGCGCAACGCTGTTTCGCGACCAGAGGCTGAAGTCCGCGGGGATTACGGGCTATCAGGTAAAATACCTGCTTGCAATCTGCCGCGAGAGCGGAGTTTCGCAGGATAAACTTGCAAAAAGTCTGTTCGTAGATAAGTCCAACGCCGCGCGGCAGGTCGCCGCGCTTGAAGAGCAGGGATACGTAAGGCGCGAGCAGAGCGCCGAAGACAAGCGGGTTTATCTGGTCTATCCCACTCAGAAGGCGCTTGAGCTCTGCCCCGAAATTCACCGCGTAAACGCGGAGTGGTACGAGATTGTAAGTCAGGGCTTTACCGAAGAGGAAAACCAACAGCTTGCTTCACTTGTGGAAAGGCTGGTCGAAAACGCACGCAATTATATGAAGAAAAGCAATGAAAAGGACGCTTAGTTACTTAAAGCCCTATTCGGGCACGGTTGCCGCGGGGCTGATAATTAAATTCATCGGCTCCATTGCAGAGCTGTTTCTGCCGCTCGTGTTAGAGTACGTAATAGACGACGTCGTGCCGCGCGGCGACCTTAAAACCATAATACTTATGGGTCTATTGATGCTCGGCTTTTCGCTGGTGGCAATGTTCGGCAACATAATAGCCAACCGCCTATCGGTAACGGCGGGCGGCAATATGACCCACGATATCCGCTACGATTTGTTTTCTAAGACGTCGTATCTCAAGTGCGGGCAGGTGGACGAATTTACCACGCCGTCGCTGGTGTCCCGACTGACTTCGGATACATATTACGTAAATCAGATGGTCGCGCGCTCTCTCCGTCTGGGCGTGCGCGCGCCTATACTCTTAATAGGCGGCATAATTTTAACCTTTACGCTGGATACCGCCCTTGCGCTGGTGCTTCTGGCGTGCGTGCCCTTCGTAATAATCGCTATTGCAATAATCACTAAAAAGAGCGTGCCCTGCTACTTTTCCATTCAGCGAGGCGGGGACGATATGGTGCGCTCTATGCAGGAAAACATAACCGGCGTGCGGGTTGTAAAGGCGCTCTCGAAAGAGGAGTACGAAACTCAAAAATTCCATACGGTCAGCGAAAAACTTGCCGCAACCGAGCTCAAGGCTAACAAGATAATGTCGCTCACAAACCCTTTGGCAACTCTCATTTTAAATCTGGGTCTGGTGGCGGTAATAGTCGTGGGCGCGCTCCGTTCCACAAACGCGGGCACAGTGCTGGCTTTCCTGTCCTACTTCACGATAATTTTGAACGCGATGCTCGGCCTTTCAAAAATTTTCGTCGTAATCTCGCGCGGGGTGGCTTCCGCTGCGCGCATCGAAAAGGTGCTTGCAACCGACGTGCGCCTGCCTTCGGGCGAATACGCCGAGGGCGACAAGCGGTTCAAGGTGCAGTTTTCGGACGTCAGCTTTTCGTACAACGGCAAAGAGAACAACCTTGAAAATATCTCGTTTGAAATAACTGCCGGTCAAACGCTTGGCATAATCGGCGCTACGGGAAGCGGCAAGAGCACGGTAATAAACCTTTTAATGCGCCTCTACGACGTGGATTCGGGCGCGGTATACGTGGACGGCAAGGACGTGCGCGAGTACGAGCCCGTAGAGCTAAAGGCGAAATTCGGCGCGGCTTTTCAAAACGGCTTTCTTACCGCCGACACCGTCTTTAACAACGTGGACTACTTCCGCGGACTTTCTCAAGAGGATATATCAAAGGCGCTGGAGTGCGCCCAAGCAAAAGAGTTTGTGGAAGAATTGGAGGGCGGTTTGGAGTACAACCTCGCGCAGAAGGCGGCAAACCTTTCGGGCGGGCAGAAGCAGCGCCTGATAATCGCCCGCGCGCTGGCAGCCAATCCCGAAATTTTAGTGCTGGACGACAGCTCGTCCGCGCTCGACTACGAAACCGACGCCAGGTTAAGGGCGGCGCTTTCAAAAAATTATCCCGACTCGACAAAGATTATAATAGCGCAGCGCGTCAGTTCGGTTATGAACGCAGACAAAATTCTGGTTCTCGACGACGGCAGGGCAATAGGCTGCGGCACGCACGCATATCTTTTGGGAAACTGTAACGAATATCTGCAAATCTACCGTGCGCAGATGGGGGAGGAAGTATGAAGGAACCCAGAATGCACATCTCCGATACGCGCAAGCAGGTCGCGCGCAAGGTGGACACCAAATTCGTCATAGCAAACCTTATCAGGTACTTAAAGCCCTATCTGCCGCTGTTCATACTAGTGTTCGCGGCAAATATAGCGGCGGTTGCGCTCTCTTTGGTCGGACCGAGAATCAGCGGCGAGGCAATCGACCTAATTAAGCCCGACGGCACGACCGATATGAACGCCGTCGCCTTCTACTGCATTCTGCTTGCGGGCGTGTACGTTCTTTCGGGCATAATAACCTACCTTTCCACCGTAGGTATGGCGTACGTTGCGCGTCGAATGGTTAAAAAGATGCGCAACGACACGTTTGAAAAGCTGATATCCCTGCCCGTTTCCTACTTCGACAGCCGTCAGGCGGGCGACATCATCTCGGTGCTGTCCTACGATATCGACACGGTGGGCGAATCGCTCGCCAACGACATAATAATGGTACTTAAGAGCATCGTGCTCATCGTCGGCTCGCTGGTAATGATGATTACGATTGCGCCGCTGTTAGTGCTGGTGTTCGTCGTAACAATACCGATTACAATCTTTTTCACGCGGTGGCTGGCAAAAAAGGTTCAGCCGCTGTTCAGAAAGCGCAGCGCAAAGCTGGGCGAGCTGAACGGCTTTGTGGAAGAGATGATAACCGGTCAAAAGACCACAAAAGCCTACGGACGGGAGGATGAGGTAATTCAGAAATTCGAGGTAAAGAACCGCGAGGCGATAGAAGCCTACGCCCGCGCGGAGTACCTTTCCACGATTACGGGCCCCGCGTCGAACTTTATGAACAACGTCGCGCAGACCTTGGTTTCGGTGTTCGGGGCGTTGATGTATATGTACGCGTTCGGCGGAGTAACCGTCGGTCAGATTTCCTCGTTCGTGCTGTATTCGCGCAAGTTTTCGGGTCCCATAAACGAAATCGCCAACGTAATCGGCGAGTTTCAGTCGGCGATAGCCGCGGCGGAGCGGGTGTTCAGGGTGCTTGAAGAATTGCCCGAAAAGCCCGACGCGGAGGACGCGGAAGAGCTTAACGACGTGCGCGGCGACGTGGAGATAGAGCGGCTGTCCTTCGGATATCTGCCGCAAAAAGAGATTATACACGACTTCTCGCTCACCGCAAAGAAGGGCGAGCTGATAGCCATAGTCGGGCGCACCGGCGCGGGCAAGACGACTATTATAAACCTGTTGATGCGGTTCTACGACCCCGACGGCGGAACAATTAAGATAGACGGCAAGGACGTAACCAAGGTAACGAGAAAGAGCCTGCGCGGAGCGTTTACAATGGTCTTGCAGGACACCTGGCTGTTCGCGGGCACGGTGTACGAAAATATCGCCTACGGCAAGGAGAACGCCACGCGCGAGGAGGTCGAACGGGTGTGCAGGGCGGCGAAAATTCATTCCTTTATAACCCGCCTTCCGCAGGGCTACGACACCTGCCTTGCCGACAACGCCGTAAATATTTCCAAGGGGCAAAAACAGCTTTTAACCATTGCGCGCGCAATGCTGATAGATTCGCCAATGCTCATTCTGGACGAAGCGACGTCAAACGTGGACACGCGCACGGAGCATATAATACAGGCGGCGATGACCGCGCTCATGCAGGGTCGAACCTGCTTTGTTATAGCACACCGACTTTCCACCATACGCAATGCGGATAAAATTCTGGTTATGGATCACGGCGATGTGGTGGAGCAGGGCACGCACGAATCTTTAATGGAAAAGAAGGGCGCGTACTACAACCTATACAAATCGCAATTCGACAGCGCTTCGGCGTCGTAAGCAATTGCTCCGTCAGTGATTTATTGACAGGCAAAACGGATTGTGGTATAATAAACGTATGGAAAACAATAATCATAATCACAAAAAAATAAAGATTATTCTTCGCGTAATCGGCTTTATCTGTCTGCCCGTCGGCATAATTCTGCTGCTGTGCGGCACCATACCCTTCTTCAGCGGCAACACCTCGACGTTCAATCTCAATTTTATCGCAATGCCGCTTATTTTCGTGGGCGGAGTGTGCCTGATGTGGGGCTTTATGCGCGAGATGAACAAGTACGTTTCGGATGAAAACGTGCCCGTAGCTACCGACGCGGCGAATAAAATGCTCAGCGGCACTCGCGATGAGGTCGTCAAGACTGCGGAGCAAATCAAGGGCAAGTCTCCCGTTTGCCCCGAGTGCGGGGAGGTCAACGAGGAGGGCGCGAATTTCTGCGATCATTGCGGCGCGCCGTTGAAGAAAAAATGCCCCGACTGCGGCGAGATGAACGACGCGGACGCGCGCTTCTGCCGCAACTGCGGCACGGCTTTACGGTGATATCCGCCGCGCGCTCGCCCGTATCGTAAATTTTTGCAAAAGCCATCTCTTGCGGGTATAGCTTTGCGGCGCGGCGTCGCCTTGACGGCGTAGATTAGTTAACTTAAATAAACTGCAAAAAAAATTCAAAAAAATGCGTGCAAAATTTTTTCGGGTGTGATAAAATATGCGCGTTGACAAGTTGAGCGGCGCTGATAACGCGCGTAAGTCCGAACTTTTTTCGGGCTTACGCGCGTTGTTTTTTGCCGAAATTTTATTTAAAAAGAGGTAAAAATGGAAGAAGAAACAATAAATCAAAGCAACCAAAGACAGATTGAAAACCCGATGGGATATAAAAAGGTGGCGCGCCTTATGCTTTCAATGGGTCTGCCTATGATTTTATCTATGGTCGTGCAGGCTCTGTACAACGTGGTGGACACGATGTTCGTCACAATGATTTCTCACCCTCAGGTGGAAAATTACGGCGCCGTCGTCGGCACCAACGCGCTGTCGCTCGCATTCCCCGTACAGATGCTTATGATTGCTATAGGCGTAGGACTGGGCGTGGGCGTAAACGCCATGCTTTCCCGCGCGCTGGGCGAGGGTGAAAGAAAAAAGGCGGCTTACGTTGCGGGCAACGCCCTGACCGTAATAATAATCGTCTACGCCGTGTTTCTGCTGTTCGGACTGTTCGGCGTGCGCCCCTACCTTTCCATGCAGGCGGACTCATCCGACCCCAATTACGAGCTGCTTATGGACGAGGCGGCAAATTATCTGTCAATCTGCTGCACAATGTCTTTCGGCGCGCTGGGCTATATGGTCTACGAAAAACTTTTGCAGGGCACGGGCAAGGCGACGCTGTGTATGATAGGTCAGATTTCGGGCGCGGTGCTCAACATCGGGCTGGACGCGCTCTTCGTTCTCGTGTTCGGCTGGGGAGTAGCGGGCGCGGCGTGGGCTACCGTAATAGGACAAATAGTTTCGCTTATTCTCGACGCGGTTTTCCACTATGCGCTCAACCGCGAAATAAGCGGTTCGCCCGTATATATGCGCCCGCGAAAGGACGCGTTGAAGGGCATCTTCACAATCGGTCTGCCCGCCGTGGTAATGCAGGCGCTCATGCCCGTAATGGTCTTTGCCGTCAACGTAATCTTAGCCCCTGCTATGGGCAACGCCGCGGTAACCGCCTACGGCGATTATTACAAGGTTCAGCAGTTCGTCTTTTTTGCGGCGTTCGGTCTGAACAACGCAATTATCCCCATAGTATCCTTCAACTACGGCTTAGGCGACAAACAGAGGGTAAAGGAGGGGGTGCGCTACGGAATAATTTATACGGTAATCGTGATGGCGCTGGGAATAGCTCTGTTCGAAGCCCTGGCGCAGCCCGTGTCCAATCTTTTGACGGGCGGCGACCAGGCAATCGGCGGGTACCTTTTAACGGCAATGCGCGTTGTGCCCGCGGGATTTTTGTTCGTCGGCTTCAACGTTGCCTGGCAGGGCATACTGCAGGCGCTGGGAAGCGGCGTAAAATCGCTTATCCTGTCGTGTTTAAGGCTGATTGTCGTCTGCCTGCCGCTGGTCTATGCGTTCTCGGTAACGCCAATCGCCGATTTCCTCGTTTGGTGGGCGTTCCCCATAGCCGAAGCGGTAGCGTCAATCGCCGCCCTGGCATTCGGAATAGCCGTCACAAAGAAAAAAATCAACGCAATGTCGGCTTAAGTCGATCCGGCATAAAATCAAAGCCGAGCGGCGGGGGAACCCGCCGCTCGGCTTTCAGTTTGATTGAGACAGGTCGGATAAGAGCGGAGCAATTAAGAACAAAGTCAAGGCAATGCCTTGAGCGGCGGGGGAACCCGCCGCTCGGCTTTCAGTTGATGGAAAAAAGGTTGGGCTGGAGCAGAGCAATTAAGGACACAGTCAAGGCATAGCCTTGCCTGGACTTGCGTTAATTTTAATATATTCTTGACTTTTTCGCCCCTATATGATATATAGAATATACCTATGAAAGACGAAGTAACATTGGAAGAAGCCCTTTCGGGCGGCGGATTAATCGTGGATATCCGCGAGCAAACCGAATTTTTATACGGACATATTCCCGACGCGGTCAATTCGCCGCTGAGTACGGTGTACGACGCGGAATATCCCGCGGATAAGCCCCTTTATATCTGCTGTAAGAGCGGTGAAATCAGCTACGAGGTCGCGGAAAATCTCCGCGCCAAGGGGTTTGAAGCGTACAACTTAAAGGGCGGCTATGCCGCGTGGTTAAGGCGTCACATATCCGCCATGGAGGAGGGCGCTGCCGAACGCGCCGAAGCGAGCATAAGAAAAAAATTCCACAAAAAGCTCTTTTCCCGCTTTGCCAAGGCGATAGTGGAATACGGTATGATTTCCGAAGGCGACAAAATCGCCGTGTGCATATCGGGCGGCAAGGACTCGTTTGCAATGGCAAAGCTCTTTCAGGAATTAAAGCGGCACAACAAGGTGCCGTTCGAGCTTGTTTTTCTGGTAATGGACCCGGGATATAGCCCTGCGAACCGCGAAATCATAGAAAACAACGCCCGAATTTTAAACATTCCCATAACAATCTTTCAGACCGATATATTTGAAAACGTGTTCAATATCGAAAAGTCGCCCTGCTATATCTGCGCGCGCATGCGCCGCGGCAACCTGTACGCAAAGGCGAAGGAGCTGGGCTGCAACAAGATAGCTTTGGGGCACCACTACGACGACGTGATTGAAACCATACTTATGGGTATGCTGTACGGCGGACAGGTGCAGACCATGATGCCCAAGCTCAAAAGCGCAAACTTCGAGGGCATGGAGCTGATTCGCCCGATGTATCTCATACGCGAGGACGATATCAAGGCGTGGAGAGATTATAACGATTTGCGCTTTATTCAGTGCGCCTGCAGGTTTACCGAAAACTGCGCAACCTGCAACCCCGCGGGCACGGGTTCAAAGCGGCAGAAGGTAAAGGAGCTGATTCGCACGCTTAAAAGGGACGACCCCGAGATAGAGCAGAACATATTCAAGAGCGTTGAAAACGTCTGCCTTTCCACGGTTATAGCCTATAAGGACAGGGACGGCGTAAGGCACCGCTTTACGGACGACTATTGATTTCAACAAAAGCAAATTAATTACGGAGGAGAAACTTATGAATATCTGGCACGGCTTGGCAAAGGACAGAGTGAGCTCGGAGAGGTTTGAAACGCTTATTGAAATTCCCCGCGGCGGCAAGGCAAAGTACGAGCTTGACAAGCAGACGGGGCTGTTGCGCCTGGACAGAATACTCTTCACCTCCACGGTCTATCCCGCAAACTACGGCTTTATTCCGCTTACGCTTGCCGAGGACGGCGATCCGTTGGACGTGCTTGTGCTGTGCGACGATTCCATTTACCCCAACACCCTGGTCACTTGCGCGCCCATAGGCGTAATAAAGATGCTGGATAACGGTCAGCCCGACGAAAAGGTCATAGCCGTGGCGGTAAACGACCCCGTATACAACGTCTACGGGGATATAAGTCAGCTTCCCAAGCATATATTTGTGGAAATGACGCACTTTTTCGAGGTCTACAAGGAGCTTGAAAACAAGCGCACCGCCGTGCAGGAGGTGTGCAACAGGGCGGAAGCGGTAAAAATAATCAAAAAGTGTATGGAGCTCTATCAAAGGGAATACGGAGAAAAATAAGCGTTTTTTGTATTTTTTAAAGAGAGAATTGGAAAAATAAATGATGAATTATTGTAAATTGCAGGCGGGCTGTCTTGTCATAGTCCTGTTTATAGGCGCGGTCTATCTGATTCAGCGCAGAAGATACGGCGCGGAGAGGAAGTTTACCTTCTTCGATTTGTTGCTGGTCGCGGGCATAGTCAGCATAATTTTCGACGGCGTAACCGCCGTTACGGTAAATACGGACATGCCGAGGGCGTTGAACCTTGCGCTGCACGCGGTATTTTTAATTTCGCTCGACTGCGTTATGTTCGCGCTGTTTTTGTATATGCTGTCGTTCACGGGCGGTCTGCCCAAATCGCCGCTAGCGCTGGCAGCGGCGTTCGCGCCCTTTACGGTCGGAGTAATAATCGTGCTCGCGGCTCTTAATCAGCTTGAATTTGTTCAGGGCGAAATAAGCAACTATTCTATGGGCGTTTCGGTCTACGCCTGCTTCGCGATGGTGGGCGTGTATATCCTGCTTACGGCGGCGGTATTTTTAAAGCGCAGACACAGGGTGGAAAGGCGCAAGAGCACAAACGTGTGTATATACCTTGCTCTCGTCTTATCCTTAACAATCTTTCAGGCGTTTGTTCCTCAGGCGCTGGTTACGGCTATAATTACAACGGGCCTCATTCTCGGCGCGTATCTCAACGAGGAGAACCCCGCGCTCAAGGAGCTTGCCAATTACCATTCCGAAATGGTTACGGGCTTTGCAACCTTAATAGAAAACAGGGACGAAAGCACGGGCGGACACGTCCGCCGCACCACGGCGTACGTAAAGCTCATTGCTGAAGGGCTTATAGAGGACGGGCGATACAAAAAGGAGCTTTCAAAGGAATATGTAGACAATCTCATCAAGGCGGCGCCCTTGCACGACGTGGGCAAAATCGCCGTGCCGGACGCGGTTTTGCAAAAGCCGGGCAGGCTTACGCAGGAGGAATTCGAAATAATTAAGACGCACACGATTCACGGCGGCGAAATCATTCGCCAGACCTTCGGCAAGACTGGCAACGAAGAGTATTGCGCCCTCGCCCAATCGGTTGCGCTTCATCACCACGAAAAATGGAACGGCAGGGGCTATCCCGAAGGGTTACGCGGCGAAGAAATTCCGCTCGGCGCGCGCATTATGGCCGTTGCCGACGTGTTCGACGCCGTTTCGGAAAAGCGTTGCTATCGCGACGCCATGCCCTTGGACGAGTGCTTTAAGATAATCGAGGACGGAAGGGGAAGCGACTTTGAACCTGCAATAGCCGACGCCTTCCTTTCAAGGCGAACTCAGGTTGAAGAAATACATAACCGATTCGAGGTGGAAAATGATTAAACGTAATATATATGCGGGGCTTTGCGCCCTTTTAATTGCTTTTGCGGCGCTAGTCGCAGGCTGTAGCTACACCCATTCGGGCGGCGGCGAAAGCGACTATCTGTACGACAATGCAGAAAGCTATACCGTGGGCGGCGGAAGCGTTCAGGCGGACATATCCGCCGTCGAAATAGATTGGATAGCAGGCGGAATCCGGTTGGTCTACGCCGAAGAGCCCTTTATCAAGCTGGAAGAGGAGCGCGACGGGGAAATTCCCGAGGAGTGGATACTCCGCTATATGGTCGACGGCGGCACGCTAAAAGTAAAATTCGCCGCGTCGGGCAAGTGGAAGTTCGAAAGGTTTGAAAAGCGCCTCACCGTCACTCTGCCCGAAGGGCTTAACCTGAACGAACTGTCGATAGAATCGGTAAGCGCGGATATTTCCGCCGAAAAGCTGTCGGTAAAAGAGCTGGATTTAGACTGCGTTTCGGGCAGACTCAACGTCGGCAAACTGACGGCGGACGAAATTGACGTGGATACGGTTTCGGGCAACGTGGCTTTGGGCTTGGTTGAGCTTCCTCAGAGCGCGGAATTCGACGTCGTTTCCGCAAACGTTGCGCTAACCGTGCCAACGGGCTCTGTTTTCGGCTTGAAGCTGAATACTGTAAGCGGCAACGTCGACTCCGCGCTTTCCTATGAAAAGCAGGGCAACGCCTACTTTTTCGGCGGCGGTAAAGTTATCTTTAGCGTGGAATCGGTTTCGGGCAACGTAACCGTGCTCGCGGAGTAAGGTTAAGGCAGGATAGAGAAATGGAAAAGGGTAAGTCAAGTTTAACTTCGCTTATGTCCTGCTTTGCAAGGGCATATCACGCCGAAAAATCGGGCGAACCGATATTTTACGACTATCTTGCGCGCAAGCTGCTTTCCGACGGCGAGTATTCGGCTTTAAAGGGCTATATTGCGGGGGCAGCCGCATTTTTCGAGCCCGAAAAGAGCTTTGAATCGCCCGATAAGGCGGTGGAATATATCGTTGAAAATCACCTGGCGCCCACTCCGCTTGCGCGGGCAAAATTTTGCGAGGACGCGCTTGCCGTCGCCGTGCGGACGGGCGCGGAGCAGTACGTCATTCTGGGTGCGGGGCTGGATACGTTCGCCTTTCGCCATCCCGAATTTTTAAAAAAACATAAAATTTTCGAGGTCGATCACCCCGCCACGCAGGAAAACAAACTTGCCCGCATTGCCTGCGCCGGCTGGAAATTCCCCAAAAACCTTGCCTTTGTGCCCGTGGACTTTGCAAAGGACGGCTTGCGCGCCGCGCTTGAAGGGGCGGGCTTCGATAAAAATAAAAAGACCTTCTTCAGTTGGCTGGGCGTAACTTACTATCTTTCCAAAGAGGATATTTCCCGCACTTTGGGCGAAATCGCCTGCCTTTCGGCGGTGGGAAGCAGTCTTGTGTTCGACTACGCGGACGAAAATCTGTTTGTCTCGGATATAAAAAGGGTGCGCAATATGCTGGATATGGCGCGCGCGGGCGGGGAAGAGATAAAGTCGTCCTTCGGCATTCTGCACCTTACAAAACTTTTGGAGGAGCGCGGTTTTTTAATTTACGAGCTTATGCAGCGCGAGGATATAGACGATACATACTTTGCGCCCCGTCAAAGCCAGGTTACGGCGTTCGAGCACATAAATTACGTCAACGCGGCGTTCAAAGGGCTATAATATGGGGGATAATCTATAAAAAAATCAGTATATTTGCGGAAAAGTAAATACCTTGTCACCGAATCGGCTTTAAACGGGCGGCGCAAAGCACTTTGCGCCGTCCGTAGCGCATTTACGCTTGCAATGCGGTTAAAGGTGTGTTAAAATATTTTAAATACAAAAGAGGGGGCGAACGCTACGTTAAAAAGGGCTGCCGCCGCTTTAGCGGCGTTAATAATTTGCTGCGCGCCGTTCCCTGCGTGCGTGCAGAGTTCGCATACGCACGAATTTTCCGACGAATGGACGTGCGATTCCTCCGCGCATTGGCACGCGGCAACCTGCTCTCACAGCGGCGAAATTTCGGGCAAGGCAGAGCACGACTTCAACGCCGACGGCGTGTGCGTAATCTGCGGATATACCCTGCCCGATTCGCAGGTGTTCTATGCCGTAACCTTCGACGCCAACGGCGGTAAATTCGGCGAAGAGACCTGCAAAATTATAAACTTTTCAAAAAATTCTTCCCTTTCCGATTGTCCCTTGCCCGAGCGCGAAGGTTACGCCTTTTCAGGTTGGTCGCGGTATAGTACGGGAGAAAACCTGTTCGGTGACGAAAAAATCACGGGAGAGTTGACCATATACGCGGTATGGAAGAGAAAGCTATGCGTAACCTTTTCGGCGAACGGAGGCAGCTTTGACGGCGGCTTGCAATCGCTTACGGTGCAGGCGCTGAGCGGTGAAATTATCGATATGCCGACCCCGCCCGAACGCGAGGGCTACGAATTCACGGGCTGGTTCACCCTGCCCGAAGGCGGTGAGGAGTTTGACTTTACCCTTCCCGTTGCGGGCGACCAAACGCTGTACGCGGGCTGGCGGGCGGAAATCTTTACCGTAACCTACGATACGGGCGTCGAGAGCGAGCAAAGGCTGGTTAAGTACCATAATACCGCGCAATTTTTTGCGCCGGAGCGCGCAGGCTTTATCTTTTACGGCTGGTTTACCGACGTCGGGTGCGCTACGCCCTATAACTTCGATTTAGCTGTCGAGGGCGATTTGGTTCTGTATGCGGGCTGGTACGAGATTGCAACCAACGGCGCATACGTCGTGCGCGATATAACCTCGGACTGCAATTCGCCCGAAAGCGCCGTATACAGGACGCTGACCGCCGACTTTACCGAAAGCTACGCGTTTTATACCTACTTTGCGGCGTTTTCCGACGGCGAATATACGGTAAACTTTTCCACAAGCGGAGCCGAGGTAAGCCTGACCGCCTTTAACTGCGCCAAAGGGGAGCAGTCGGAGCAGACCAACTGCCCCGCCGACGGCTGGCATTCGTTTAAGCTCACCCTTAAGGCGGGCGAAGTGGTATATATCAAGGCGTACAACGCCGCGGGCAACGGCTCGGCATATTTTAAACTGTACGTTACGGCGCCCGACGCCGACTGATACGTAAATTGGGAGACAGAATGATAAAGATAATTCACTGCGCGGACGTGCATCTCGGTTCAAAGATAGATTCCCGTCTGCCTGCCGACAAAGTAAGAATAAGAAGGGCGGAAGTTCTTGCCACGTTTGAAAGAATGGTCGGCTTCGCACAAAAGAACGGAGTTAAGGTCATTATGCTTTCGGGCGACGTGTTCGATTCGGACAGACCCATAAAGAAGGACAAGGACGCCTTTTACCATATAGTTAAGAGCCATCCCGAGATAGATTTTTTATATCTTCGCGGCAATCACGACGGCGGTCAGATCTATGAAGAGAGCGCGGATAACTTAAAGACCTTTGTTTCAACCGCGTGGACGACCTACAGCTACGGCAACGTAAATATCTGCGGCATAGAGATGGCTTACGAAAACGCGCGCTCGCTGTATTCCACGCTCAATCTTCCTGCGGACGGACTGAACATAGTAATGCTCCACGGTCAGGCGGGCAATGCCGACGGCATGGACAAGGTTAACCTTTTAAAACTGCGTAAAAAGAATATCGACTATCTCGCGCTGGGTCATATTCACGAATTTTCCGAGGGCAAGCTGGACGAGCGCGGAAGCTACGCCTACAGCGGCTGTCTCGAGGGGCGCGGCTTCGACGAGGCGGGCGAAAAGGGCTTTATCCTCATCACGGCGGACGAAAAGATTTCTTATGAGTTCGTGCCCTTCGCAAAGCGTAAAATCGTGGAAATTACCGCCGACGTTTCGGGCGCGGACGAGCTGTTCGAGGCGCGCGATATCGCCTGCGCGGAGGTCTACGGAAGCAAACAGTGTACTGGCGACGACCTTGTGCGGCTGAACGTAGTCGGGGAAATACCCTTTGACAATCAGGATTTGGCGGGCGATATTTTAAAGAAGCTGGAGGGCGATTATTTCTTCGTTTCGGTCAAGGACAAGACCTATCGCCGCTTTGACGTGGAAAAGCTCGCGCTGGACAAGTCGCTGAAGGGCGAGTTTATCCGCACCGTGCTTGCCGATGAAAGTATCCCGCCGGAACTCAAGTCGCGCGTGGTATCCGTGGGGCTGAAGGCTCTTGCGGGCAGGGAGGTAGAATGATGAAACTTATTTCCTGCCACGTTGAAAACTTTGGCGCAATAAGCTCGGCCGACTTTGATTTTACCGACGGCATAAACCAATTCTGCAAACCCAACGGGTTCGGCAAGAGCACGCTTGCGGCGTTTATAAAGGCAATGTTCTACGGTCTGCCCGCGGCAAAGACCAATTCAAAATTCAACGACAGAATACACTACAAGCCCTTTTCGGGCGGCAAATACGGCGGCAACATCACCTTTTGGGCGAACGGAAAGGAGTACCGCATAGAGCGGTTTTTCGGCGGCAAGACCGAGGCGGACGATACCTTGAACGCCTTTGAAAACGGCGCGCCCACGTCGATTTTCGACGCCAGAAATTCGGGCGGCAGAACGGTGGGTGAAATAATCTTCGGGCTGGACGAGCAGTCGTTTCTGCGCACGGCGTACGTGACGGGCGAAGGGGCTGAAATGCGCGCGACGGGCTGCATTAACGCAAAGCTGAACAACTACGTGTTCGCCGTCGAAGGCGAAAGGGACGCCAAGGCGGCGCAGACCGCGCTGGACGAGGCGGCAAAGGCGCTGAAAAAGCGGGGCGGCAAGGGCGAAATAGAGGTGCAGAAAGCTAAAATTTCCGACCTCAAGAACACGGTGGAAAACCTTAAGACCATAGAGAAGAGCCTGGCAGGTCGCTACGACGAGCGCAAGGCGCTCACCGATAAAATTTCGCAGCTCGAACGTACGGAAAAGGAGCGCAACCGCCGCGAGGTGGCGCTCGGCAAGTGGGCGATTTACGACAATATAACAAGCTCGACAGAGGCGAAGAGCGAGGAGCTTGCCGCGCTCTCAAAAAAATACCCCGCGGGCTTGCCCGATAGCGGAGAACTCTCCGCGCTTGCGGCTTCAACAAGGAACGCAACCGCGCTGGCGGCAAGGCTAAACGCCGTCGGCTTGTCCGCCGAAAAGCAGGGAAGGCTGTCCGAGCTTTCAAACCTGTTTGAATCGGGCGTGCCCGACAGAGACGGGCTGGAGGCGGCGCAGAAAGGTGTCGACAGACTGCGCGAAATCAAGGTAGAAAAGGACGGACTTTGCACCTCTGCGGACGAAAAGTACGCCGCGCTTAAATCGCGGTTTGAAAACAGGGCCGTGTCCGAGGCGGAGCTGGAGGCAAGGCGTGCGGACGTAAAGCGGTACGAGCTGGCAAGAAGCGAACTTCTGGAGCTGTCCGAGCGGCAGACGCCGAGCCCTCAGCCCGCGCGAAGGCGCAAGAACCTGTACGCCGCTGTGGCGGCGGTAATTGCCGCGGCTTGCTTTATCGGCGGCGCGGCGATAATTTCTGCCTGGCAGGTTGCCGCAATTGCCCTGTTTGCGGTCGGAGCCGTGGGCTTGGCGGCGGCTGTAATAATAATGTCAATCGGTAGGGGCAGGGTAAAGGCTTCGCCCGATAGCGCCGCGGCGACGGCCTCGGTAAAGGCGCGCATGAAGGCGGCAGAGGACGAAATCCGCGCGTTCTTAGTGCCCTACGGCGTGTATTCTTCCGACGTCGTTTACGACTTTAAGAGGTTCGAGGATGATTTGAACGAATACGCCGCGCTGAACGCGGCGCAGATTGGCGAAAGGAAAAAGCTGGATTCGCTCTGCGAAGAGGAGTCAGGGCTTACCGAACGGTTAAAAACTTACTTTTCCGCATACGGTCTGAGCGGCGACCTTGCCGCGAATTTGACGGACTTGAACGCGTTGGTCGGGGAATATACCCGCCTGAACGGCGAAAAGAAGGCGGCGGAAAACCTGCAAGCAGAGCTAAAGAGTCAGCTTGCGGACGCAGAAAAGACCATTGCGGGCGTGCTTGGAAAGTACGGCATAACCGAAGGCGAGGGCGATATAAATTCCGAGCTGGCGCGCGACGGAGAGCTGATTTCAAGGCTTAAAAGAGAGGTTGAAGAGGGTCGGAAAAAGGCTGAAAAGTTCAAATCGGAAAATTCCCTTACCGACCGCCCCGCGCCCGTCGCCGGCGGAGATTTTGCCGAAGAGCTCAGCTTATCGCGCAGGCAGTTGGCAGATTTAGACCGCGTAATCGCCGACGACGAGGTCAGAATCGATACGCTTAACGAGTACGTCGGCAGGCTGGAAATCGCCGAGGAAGAGCTTAAGGAGCTGAATACAAGGTACGAGGTCTTAACCGCCGCGGGCAGGGCTTTAAAACTTGCAGAGGACAGATTGAACGAGGAGTACGTATCGCCCATAAAGAGGGAATTTACCAAACTAGCAAAGGTTATGGAAAAGGTTGCGGACGTAAAGGTGGTGATGGGCAAGGACTTTGCCCTGTCCTTCGAGAGCGGCGGCGAGCTCCGTTCGGCAGACTATTTAAGCGCGGGACAACGCGCGGCGTGGTCGCTGTGCTTCCGCCTTGCGCTCATAGACAATATGTACGCGGACGAAAAGCCGTTCATAATAATGGACGACCCGTTTGCCGACCTTGACGAAGACGGCTTAGCCAAAGCAAAAAATTTATTGTCCGAGCTTTCAAAGGACAGGCAGTTTATATATTTCTGTTGTCACGAAAGCCGCAGAATGTAAAAAAAGTAAAATTATAGCGGCGCGCAAGCCCTTTCGGCTTGCGCGCCGCTATCTTAATCGGATTTTAGCACTTTTTTCTTGTTGACGTTTTACTAAATTAATTTTTCAAAGAACAGGTTGTCCTCTAAATATGCGTCGGGGGCAAGGTTGGCGCCCAGCGCGCCCATGACCTTTGCAAGACACATTTCAAACGACATATCGCGGCAGACAATCACTTCTTCCGGCAGGCTGTTCATGCTTGCATATACGTTTGCCGAGCTGTTCACGGGCGCCAGAATGACCTTTACTCCGCGCGATTTGCAGTATTGGGCAAATTTCAAAAAGTTTAAATTGTCTCCGCGCGTGCACACCGTTCCGCTGTGGTAAAGTTCAACAATAACTGCCTTCGGCCTTGTCTTGTCAAAGTCGTACAGCGCAAAGTTCAAAAGCGAATGCGCGGTAATAAGCATAATTTCGTCGCACAAAAGCGGGGGTATGGGCGCGCTTATCTCACTGCGTATGCGCTCGGGCGCGGGATTGTGCAAAGAGGTCATAATATTCACGTTCTGCCCGTCGGTATCGGCAAAATATTCGCCCAGCACGCTGTGGTACGAGCCATTCAGCTGGTCGCAGTAGGTAAGTCTGCTGGCAAGGTGAATCTTAATCGGTTCGTCGTCGTTTTTAAAGCTGACGTAAACTCCGCGCAGGCGCGTCCTTTCAATAAACGCCACCGCGCCCGCAAAGTTGTCCACGCCGTTAGAGCGCGGGTCGCCCAGGGGATACAGCGAGGATACCAGCACCACGGGGTAGCTTATATCGCTCAACACCTGCGAAAGCCAATTGGCGGTAAAGCATAGCGAATCCGTGCCGTGGGTGATAATCACGCCGTCGTACTTTTCGGGGTCAACCTTTTTTACCTCGTTAAAAATTGCCAAAAGGTCCTCTTTCTGCACGTTTTCGCTCAGCATATTTACGGGCGACGAAAAGTCGAAGGCGATATAGTCGCCGCGCAACCTCTCGTACTTGTCTATGAGCGCCTTTTTCGTGCCGCCGTCAAGATTTACGCTTCCGCCCGTGACCGCGCTGCCTATGGTTCCACCCGTAAAAATAACGAAAATTCTGTTCTTCATACCCTAAACCTCGTAAAAAATATTATACTTTGGCGTGTGAAATCTGTCAACCTCCTATTGATTGTTGCGCAGATTGGTTGTATAATTATTTTGTCGGAAAGTATCTTCCGACGGGGGAAGCGGCTAGCCGTATTGCTACAATCTGGCTGAAACGCCGCAATTCGGCTGACGCCGTCCGGCTTTAGCCAAGCATGATAAGGAGGAAAAAACATTGTACGATTTCGAATACTATACCCCGACCAAGGTGGCGTTCGGAAAAAAGAGCGAGGGCAAACTCGTCGGGTATCTCAAAGACGCTGGCTGTAAAAAGGTTATGCTGCACTACGGCGGTTCGAGCGCGGAAAAGAGCGGAATTCTGGCAGTCGTCAGGTCGGCGCTCAGGGAAGCGCAGGTGGAGTACTTCGAGCTGGGCGGAGTTCAGCCCAATCCCAGACTTTCACTCGTGCACAGGGGCATAGAAATGTGCCGCGCCGAGGGCGCAGACTTCATTCTTGCCGTGGGCGGCGGTTCGGTAATAGACTCCGCCAAGGCGATAGGCTACGGCGTTGCCAACGAGGGCGAGGTTTGGGACTTTTACGAAGGAATCCGCAAGCCTGTATCCTGCCTTCCGATAGGCGTGGTGCTCACCTTTGCGGCGGCTGGCAGCGAAATGAGCAATTCTTCGGTCATAACCAACGAGGAAGGCTGGCTCAAGCGCGCCTGCAACACAAACTATGCGCGCCCCAGGTTCGCTATTTTGAATCCCGAGCTCACGTTAACCCTTTCGCCCTACCAGACGGCGTGCGGCTGTACCGACGTGCTTATGCACACGATGGAGCGCTACTTCACCTCGGGCGGGAATATGCAGATAACAGATTCCATTGCCGAAGCGTTGATGCGCACGGTGATTGCAAACGCCAAAATTTTAAAGGCAAATCCCGAAAATCTTGACGCGCGCGCGGAAATCATGTGGGCGAGCTCGCTCTCGCACAACGGGCTTACCGGCTGCGGAAACGACGGCGGCGACTGGGCGGTGCACGGCATCGAGCACGAGCTTTCTGGGCTGTACGACGTAGCGCACGGCGCAGGGCTTGCCGCAATATGGGGCGCGTGGGCGCGGTACGTATACAAGGATTGCTTAAACCTCTTTCACCTGTTTGCCGTGCACGTAATGGGCGTCCGTCCCAGCGGCACGCGCGAAGAGCTTGCGCTCCGCGGCATAGAGGAGTTTGAAGAATTCCTGCGCTCGATCGGTATGCCTACGACCCTTTCCGAGCTGGGCGTCAACCCCACCGAAAGGGAGCTTGCGCGTATGGCAAGGCAGTGCGCCTGGACGGGCGGCGGCGTAAAGGGCAGCGCAAAAAAACTGTACGAAATGGATATCTACAAAATTTTATCCGACGCTAAATAAACAAAATTCTGCCGCGGCGCGCCTGAATTTGCGCGCCGCGGCTTTGCATTGTAAAAAGACAACCTCCCGCTATGCGGGAGGCAAAAAAAGCGGAAGCGTTGAAAAGAAAATCCTCCAATGATACAATGAATGTGGCTACCAACCGCAAACAAAAATCAAAGGAGGGCTCAAAATGAGTGAATTAAGTTTAACACATTGCAAGTATGAATGCAAGTATCACGTAGTATTTGCTCCAAAATTTCGCAGACAGGTAATCTATGGAAAAATTAAAAGCGAAATAGGGAAAATATTGCGTAAACTATGCGAATATAAAGGGATAGAAATTTTGGAAGCAAATGCGTGTCCAGACCATATCCATATGTTGATTGTCATACCGCCAAAGTATAGTATAGCGCAAGTGATGGGGTATCTGAAAGGTAAAAGCAGTCTGATGATATTCGATAAGTTTGCGAACTTAAAATACAAATACGGAAACAGACATTTCTGGTGTAAAGGATATTATGTAAGCACGGTAGGACGGAATGAAAAGAAAATAGCGGAATATATACAAAATCAATTGCAAGAAGACCAAGCGTCGGAACAATTGACAATAAAAGAGTATATAGACCCGTTCGGTGAAGAAGGCAAAAAATAAGGCTGCTTTAGCAGCAGCCTGAAAAAAATTGCGGTTGGCAGCTTCTTCACCGCGCGAATAGCGCTGCCGGTACCATGCCATTTTAGGGCTTGTGCAAACTACGCGTTGAACGCGTAGTTCTGATTAAAAAACAAATAAAATTTGCGGCGCGGCGATAAATTTTTATCGCCGCGCCGCAACTGAATTTTTCTGAAGTTATAGATTGTCGCCCTGTCAGTTTCCTGAAATTTACTCTCGGTCGGAAAGGACGAACGCGGTATATTCGCGCAAGAACTCGTATCCCAGCGACTGCGCTATGTGCAGCGAGGCGGCGTGTTCTGCGTCCCAGTTGGGGTATATTCCCCGCTCTATACAGTCGAGTATGAGGCTTGCCGAGCACGCGCGCGCCAGCCCCTTCTTGCGGAAGCAGGGATGGGTAATAATCTGCACCTCTATCGCGCCGTCGCATACCGAGTACGAGCAGGCGCCCGCAACCGCCCTGCCTTCAAAGGTGGCGGCATATCCCGCGCCCAATCGCTCAAACTGTTCAAAATCGGCAAAGTTTGCCGTAAAATCGCGGCTCCATTTCTCCCCCGCGAATAAGTTGAATATTCTGCCGTCTACGCGCTCTATTTTAAAGCCTTCGGGCGCGGTAGCGCAGCTTTTAAGATATTTCTTGTCGAACGTCGTGCCCTTTGCGGTTGCAAAGCGGGTTGTCCTCTTCGCGTTTGCCCCGCATATATGCGCTATGCAATCGCACCATTCTCCGTTCATCGGTACCAGATTTTTGGGAACGGGGCATTCAAATAAAATTTCTTTTAAAAAATCTCCGTCCGCTCTTCCGCCAAAGTATATAAAGTCTCCGCACGCCACAGCTGCGCCAAGCGTAGATAAGTCGCCTACCTTTTCCGCTCCGTCCGCCGCGGCGCTAACGAACGCCCTTCCGCAGTAGCCCTGCAGACAGCTGTCGATAAGCGTGTCGGAGGAATTTTCAAACAGCGGGTACAGCGCGCTTCTAAAGTTTTTTTCAAGTTCTTTCATTTACACCTCCGCGTCGTCGGGGTTGCGGTAGCCCTCGCCGTAAATTTCCTTTGCGGACGAAACGATGATGAACGCGTTCTTGTCCTCCTCGTGCGCGATGTCGCGCAGTTTGGGGTAGTTGAAGGGCTTGACTACGCACAACAGAATGCGCTTTTCCGCGCCCGTATACGCGCCCTCGGCGTCTATAAAGGTCGCGCCCGTGTCAAGCTCGGTCAAAACTCGCTTGCTGATTCTTTGCGCCTTTTCGTTTTCGGAGATGACGTAAACCATCTTTGCCGAGTTGCCGCCGTACAGCACCCAATCGAACACGAACTTAAACACAACCGTCGAAACTACCGTAAAAAACAGCACGGAAAAGCTGTTGTAAACGAAGAACGACGACGCAACGACTATTATGTCGGTAACCATTGCGATTGCGCCCGTGCTGAGGTGGCGGAATTTCTTCCTTAAAATTTTTACGGGCACGTCGGTTCCGCCCGTGGTCGCGCCCATTCTGAAAATCATTCCCGCGCCCGTTCCGAACACGGCTCCGCCCGTCACGGCGTTGAAAATCTGGCTTTCGTCCAGCGGCAGATAAGGCGTTAAAACCATATCCCACAGGCTCATCAGCGCGGAGGTAAGCCCCACAACGTACAGGGTCGAAAAAAAGCACCGCTTGCCGAAGAATATCCAGGTGAGTATGAACATAGGCACGTTTATAATAAACACCAGCGCGCCCGGCGTCCACCAGCCTGCGCCTACGGTCTGGTTCAAGGCGTAAGATACTATCAGCGCAATGCCCGTAGCGCCGCCCGCGGCAAGTCCGCCCGCCTCAAGAAAGACGGTTACGCCCACGGAGTAGAGTAAGCAACCTAAAGTAATTATTGCGTAGCGTTTAAAAAAATCTTTTGTTACAGTCTTTTTGTCCGCAACCGCGGAAGAGTTAAACTTTTTGTCCATACCCAATATTTTATATTTCCTTTACTTAACTGTCAACCCGCTTTGCATAAATGAATAGAATTTATGAATAAATATTTGCAAAAAAACAAAAATGTGCCCTGCGCCCCTTTACTTTTGAGGTTTAAGGTTATATAATAGTGAAACAATGCAGGCGGTAGTAAAAAGAAAAAAATTCAATCTGTTCACAAACGCGGCGCTGTTCAGGCTGATTTTGCCGATAGTAATCGAGTCCGCGCTCACAATGTCCTTGGGGCTTGTGGATTCGTTTATGGTAAAAGGCATAGGCGAATACGGCACGGCGATGAGCGCGGTTACCAACGTCGACCAGATTTCCAACGTTATGGTTCAGCTGTTTGCGGCGTTCGGCACGGGCGGAGCGATTATTACCTCGCAATACCTCGGCGCGGGAAAGGTGGACGAGGCTAACAGGAGCGCGAAACAGCTATACGTCTTAATGTTTCTGGCTTCGGTCGTGGTAATGGGCGTATGTCTGGGGCTCAATCACCAGATAATCGACGTCATTTATTCAAGTAACGACCCCATATATAAGGATTATTCGTACACCTATTTCTATCTTATGGCGGCGTCGTATCCTCTGCTTGCGGTGTTCTACGCCTCCGCGGCGATTCTTCGCGCCCAGCGCAAGAGTATGAACACTATGACCAGCGCGGCAATAAGTTTTGCGCTCAACGTAGGGCTCAACGCCCTGTTTATCTTCGCTCTGGATATGGGCATCTTCGGCGCGGCGCTGGCAACCTGCCTTTCGCGCATTTTCCCCGCGGTGTTCCTCTCGGTTCTGCTTGCAAACAAAAATAACCTGGTTCGCATAAAATTTTTCGAAAAGTTCCGCTTCGAATGGAAGATGATTAAGCGCATTTTAATTCTCGCCATACCCAGCGGAATAGAGAGCTGTCTTTTCCAGATAGGAAAGCTGATGACGGCTTCGTTCGTAGCCAACGGCTTTTACGAAACTTCGGTAAACGGCGTTCTGGTAAACAACCAAAACGTCGCCGCAGCAGTATCGCTCAATATCAACACGATAGGCTCTATTATCGGCAACGGCGTCAATACGTCCATTTTGACCGTCGTGGGGCAGGCAGTCGGCACGGGCGACGAGGACTGCGTGCGGTTCTATATAAAAAAGACGTTCGCCATCTCCTATATCGGCAACGCGCTGTGCGTCGGACTGACCTGGGCGCTGTCGCCCCTTTTAATAGGCTTTTTCGGCAACGACATAACGGCGGAGGCGGCGGCTATCGCGCAGAACTGCCTGCACTTATGTTTTGCGGTTCAGCTGGTAACCTATCCCTTGTCGTTCGGCGGACCCGCCGTGTTAAAGGCGACCAGCGACGTGCGTTACACTATGGTATGCGCCGTAACCTCTATGGCGTTAATGCGCGTGGGCTTAAGTTTTTTAATGTGCACGGAATATCTTCCCTTCCGTCTGGGTGCGATGGGACTGTGGATAGGAATGGTTTCCGACTGGGTGCTACGCTCGGTATTCTTCGGCGTGCGCATACTTTCGGGCAGGTGGAAGAAGGCTTCGGGACTTATAGGCGCAAGGCAGAGCGAGGGAGCGGCATGTGCTGCCCCGACCGAGGAAAAAGACGGCTAAGAGGTAAGTCAGACTCTATATATACAGGGGGTAAACTATGAAAAGACAGATGTTCGAAGAAAAATTCATGCGCTTTCCCGAAGGGCTTTCGAAGGCGATAACCTTTTCCTACGACGACGGCATAAAGGCGGACCTGCGCCTTATGAAGATATTTGAAGAGTACGGGCTCAAGGGCACGTTCAATCTCAATTCCGAGCTGTTCGACTGCGAAAACTGGCACGGAAGAATGGACGAGGAGCAGACGTATAACGCCTTCGTAAATACCCCGCACGAGGTGGCTCTGCACGGCGCAAGGCACATATTTTTAAACAAAGTGCCCCTGCCCGAAGCGGTCAAAGAGGTCGGCGAAAACCGCGTCTGGCTGGAAAATAAGTTTGAAAGGATTATAGAGGGAATGGCTTACGCCTACAACGGCTACAACGCCGAAGTAAAGCGCGTGCTGGAAATGTTGGGCGTCAGATATGCCCGAACGACCGCCTCGACTCATACCTTTGCGTTGCCCGAGGACTGGCTGGAGCTAAATCCCACCTGCCATCACGGCGACCCGGAGCTTGGCGCGCTGACGGAAAAATTCATAAACAGCTCGCCCGAGGACGAATTTAAGATGCGCGAGCCCTGGCTGTTCTATATCTGGGGTCATTCGTACGAATTCGACGACAACGATAACTGGGATATTATCGAAAATTTGGGCAAAAAGGTTGCGGGCAGAAAGGATATCTGGTTTGCGACCAATATCGAAATTTATAACTACGTGCAATCATACAGGGCTTTGAGATATTCCATCGACGGCGAAAGGGTATTCAACGGCTCATATATGCCCGTCTGGGTAGAAATTCGCGGAAAAGTTTACCGCATAGGCGCAGGCGAAACGGTAAAATTCGATAAGGAATAGTTTTAATAAATAAAAAATGCCGAAGTTGCTATACCGCAACTTCGGCATTTTAAATTATTTGCAACGTCTAAAATCGTAAAGATCGCAGGCGAACAAATCCGAAATTAATTTTATCTTCCCAGCCAACCGCCGTCTACCGCAAGGGTAAAGCCGTTAACGTAGTCCGAAGCGGAGGAAGCGAGGAATACCGCCGCGCCTTCAAGGTCCTCGGGCGTGCCCCATCTGCCCGCAGGAATACGCGCAAGTATGTCCGCGCTCCTGTCCTCGTCCTGACGGAGCTGTTGAGTGTTGTTGGTAGCCATATATCCGGGCGCTATTCCGTTTACGTTTATGCCGTACTTAGCCCATTCGTTGGCAAGCGTCATCGTAATTCCGCGAATCGCCGATTTGGAAGCGGTGTACGAAGGCACGCGTATGCCGCCCTGATATGATAGCATGGACGCGATATTTATAATCTTGCCGCCCGAGTTCTGCTTTAAAAACTGCTGCGCAACCGCCTGGGTTAAAAAGAACACCGTCTTTAAGTTTACGTTGATAACGCTGTCCCAGTTCTCTTCGGAAAATTCAATCGAATCCTGCCTCTTGATAATTCCCGCGTTGTTAACCAGAATGTCTATCCTGCCGAAGCGTTCAAGCGTCTTTTCAATCACCGCGTCGATGACGTCGCAGGAAGAAAGGTCTGCAATCACGTTGTAAAAGTTTTCCTTGCCCAAAAGCTCTTCGGTTTCGGTAGAAGGTCTGCGCGAAACCCCCACAACCTTTGCGCCCGCTTCAACGTACGCCTTGCAGATGCCCTGTCCGAGCCCCGTGTTCGAGCCCGTAACGATGGCAACCTTATCCTTTAAACTGAACTTGTCTAAAATCATAATAATACCCCCGAATTTTCATCCTATATATCATACAACATTTCTTTCATTAAATCAAGGGGTAATTTCCAAATTTTTGTCGCATCTTTTCTTTATAAGTTTTCTAATCAGCTTTTGCATTTCCACAAGCGGGATAATCGCCGTAGCCGCGCCTATCGATATCAGCCATTCAACCCAATTCAGGCTTGCCGTGTGAAAGATTGAGTTCATCGCGGGAACGAGCGCCGCCGCAAGCGTGAGCACAACTCCGAAAAGCGCGGAAAGGTTTAAATATCTGTTTGAAAACAGCGAGCGGTTTAAAACGCTTGCGCTCTGCGAACGAAGATTGAAGGAGTGGAACAGCTGAATAAAGCACAGCGAAACAAACGCCATAGTCATAGGCACGTCGTGGTCGGCGGAGCCGTCGGGCAGAACGTAGTTGCCCATACAGAATGCAAACATTACAAGGCAGGTCTGCATTATGCCCTGAATTACTATATTTTTGCCCGTTTCGCCGAAAAACAGCGACTTGTCGCTCCTCCTCGGCGGCTTGGCCATAACGTCCTTCTCGGCTCTCTCGGCGCCCAGCGCAAGGGCGGGGAAGGAGTCGGTTACAAGGTTTACCCATAGCAGCATTACGGGCGTCAGAAACTGCACGTCGAGAATTACCGAGGCTATGAACAGGCACAAAACTTCCGCAATGTTTGCCGAAAGCAAAAACTGTATCGCCTTGGTGACGTTTGCGTAAATCTTTCTGCCCTCTTCAACCGCGCCCACTATCGTGGCGAAGTTGTCGTCGGTAAGCACCACGTCCGCCGCCTGTTTGCTGACCTGCGTGCCGGTTATTCCCATACCTATGCCTATGTCGGCTTGCTTTATGGACGGCGCGTCGTTTACGCCGTCGCCCGTCATTGCGCAAACCTTTCCGTTCTCTCGGAACGCCTTGACTATGCGCACCTTATTTTCGGGACTGACCCTGGCGAATACCGAGTAATTTTGAATGTTCCCCCGCAGATATTCGTCGGTCATTTCGTCCAGCTCCGCGCCCGTAGCGGTCAAATCTCCGTCGCGTAAAATATCCAGCTCGCGCGCAATCGCACGGGCGGTGTCGGGGTGGTCGCCCGTAATCATAACCGGCTTTATGCCCGCTCTTCGGCACTTGGCTACAGCCGATTTCACTTCCTTTCTCGGCGGGTCTATCATTCCCGTCAGCCCGACGAAAATCAAATCCTCTTCGCACGTATCTCCGTCCTCGCGGTATGCCGCCGCCAGCACGCGCAGCGCGCGCTTCGCCATAGCCGAATTCGCCTCATAAATTTGCTTTCGGTCGACGTCGGTAAGGGGCCGGACGCCGTCGGCGGTCAGTATGCGCGTACAGCGCGCAATCAACATATCGGGCGCGCCCTTCGTGCAGGAAAATTTTTTATCGCCGTCCGAGTGCACGGTGGTCATAAGTTTTCTCACGCTGTCGAACGGCCTTTCGTCTACGCGCGGATATCGCGCGTTCAGCGCGGCATGGTCGCCGCCGTTCGAGATATAGTAGTCGACGAGCGCGGTCTCCGTGGGGTCGCCCGTAAGTCCTGCTGCGGTCTGTGCGGAGTCGTTGCACAGCGCCATAATTCGCGTTAACGCTTCGCTGTTACCCGACGGACAGTATGCGTCCTTTACGGTCATCCTGTTCAGGGTGAGCGTGCCCGTCTTATCCGTGCATATAACCTGACAGCACCCCAGCGTCTCCACGGCGGGCAGGTTTTTTACTATTGCGTTGCGCCTGCTCATCTTCTGCACGCCCATGGCAAGCACTATGGTTACAACTGCTGGCAGACCTTCGGGAATGGCGGCGACGGCTATCGCAACCGAGGTCATAAACGCCGTCGAAATATCCTCCCTGCGGCATACCGCAACTATAAAAATCGCCAGCGCTACCGCAAGCACGACGGCGGATAAAATTTTAGCCGTCCTTGCAAGCTGTCGGCTTAACGGCGAGGGCGCTTCCCTCGTTTGGGAAAGCATCTTTGCTATTTTGCCCGTCTGCGTGTCCATTCCCGTTGCGCATACCACGCCGCAGCCCCTGCCGTAAGTTACCGTACTGCCCGAAAAGGCGCAGTTTTTTCTGTCGCCTATCGGCGTGTTCTCGGCGCATACCGCCAGCGCGTCCTTTTCTGCGGGCAGGCTCTCGCCCGTAAGCGCCGCTTCGTCGCACTTGAGCGAAGAACAGCTTAAAAGCCGCATATCCGCGGGTATAACGTCTCCCGCCTCTAAAATTACCACGTCGCCCGCCACCAATTCCTCCGACGGCACTACGGTTATTTCTCCCCCGCGCCTGACCTTCGAAAAGGGCTTATTGACCGCCTTCAATGCCTCCAGCGCGTTTTCCGCCCTGTTCTCCTGCACGAATCCGATTGCTGCGTTGATTGCTACAATCGCAAGTATTACGCCCGCGTCGATAAGGTCGGCATAGTCGCCGCCTATTACCGAAAACGTCGCCGTCACCGCCGCCGCAATCAGCAGTACGATAATCATAGGGTCGGCAAACTGCGCAAGTATTTTTATTATAATCGGTTTTTTCTTCGCCTCGGTAAGTCGGTTCGCGCCGCGCTCTTCAAGGCGTTTTGCCGCCTCTTCGGACGAAAGTCCGTTCTCGTCCGAGTTCACGCGCTCAAGAGCCTGTTTTGCGGTAAGATTGTAAAAGTCCATAAAATCTCCTTTAAGTATAATATTGTCGCGGCAGGCAATTTATTATTGCGTCGGGTCGGTCGATATAAATACTTTCAAATTCAAAGGGGCGGCGGACTTGCCGTCCGCCGCCGACCGAAAAGTCGTACTTAAAGTCGCGTCAAACCGAAATTTTACGACGTAGGAATTATTACCTGCGCGCTGCCGTCCGAAACGAGAACGCCGGGCAGTTCGCCGTTCCACTTTGCAAGATACTCAACGTACTTAAGATAGTCGGAAATCACCGCAATCTCCTGCGCGTCCTTGCCCCCGAAATCTATGTAATATTCCACGCCCGTCGCGCCGTCGGCGTCGGTTATAGCCCTTTCGGATATGGTAAAGCCCAACATGCGCGCGACTTCAAGGGACTTTTCCTTGATTGCCTGCGCCTCGGCTCTGGCGGCAAGTATCTGCGCCTGAGCTTCGCCCTCCGCGCTCGCGATTCTCGCTTCCGCCTCGAGTTTTGCCACTTCAAGCTGCTTTTCGGCGTTTACAATCGCAGTTTCCTTTTCGTATTCCGCCTTAAGTTTTTCCTGTTCGGCAATCATCTTGTCCTCAACAGTCTTTTCAAACGCGTCGGAAAAGTCGATGTTGGTCAAAACTACGGTGTTTACGGTGACGTGATAGTTTCCGTCAATCGCGCTCTTTACCGTCGCTTCAACCTGCGGCGAAATGCTCGCGCGGGTTTCGATTATGGTCATTGCGGAGTAGGAGGAGAGCACCGACTTGGTCTTTTCTATGGTAACGCTCTGAATACGGTTAGAAAGCACGTCCAGCGAACCGTAGTTGTTTGCTATCTCTATCGCCTTCGAAGCGTCTATCTGATACTGTACGGTCATGGCTATGTCCATAGTCTGCGCGTCCTTGCTGTAAGCGGTGGTGCGTATGTCCAGATTCTGTACGCGTGCGTCGTACATATCGTAGCTCTCCGTCACCCAGAAATCGAAATACGTTCCCGCCGTCCTCACCGCCGTAGCGTTGCCAAGGTGTTTAACTACCGCAACTTCGCCCGCGACTACGGTGTGGAAACTGAACGGAATAAACACGAACAGCAGGGCGAAAACCGCCGCTATGCCCCCGAATATGCCGCCGCGAACCTTGCTCTTTGCGGTTGCGTGCGTAAAGCGCGCATTCTTTGAACCAAAGGTTACGTTGAAGCCGCCCTTGAAAAAGTACGCCGAAGCTATCGCCGTGCCGACCGCCGCGACGAAGAATACGATGCCTAAAATAATGCCGATTGTCATAATAAAATCTCCTTAAAAAATTTTAAATTACGCGATGAGATTTTGCGGCGTTCGGCTTCTGCTCTTTCCGGACAAAACAAAAAGACTTTCGCCGCGCTCAATTTCGCGGTCAAAAGTCTTACCGTCGGTTATTCCGCTGCCTCCCCGGGATAAATCCGTACTGACGGGGCGGGCGTTCAACCCTTCCGTAGCGTACGGTCGGGCTTAAGGTTACTCCCTTTTAACGGTTTATATATTATCACGTTCTTTTCGCCTTGTCAAGCATTTTCGATAAAATTTTATCGAAATATCCGGACGCCTGAACAAATGTCCTAATTTTACATTAATATATCCGAAAAATATATAGACTGCCGCGGTATGACAATATATAATATTGTTGATAATAAATAATACGCGCAATGCGCGGTTAAAGAGGTTTTATTATGACTGTAAAAGAAAAGTTGAACCAACTTGTCGAACAGCTGGAGTGCGTGGGAATAGTACCCGTAATCAAACTTGACAAGGTAGAAAACGCCGAAAAGCTGGCAAAGGCTCTCAGAGACGGCGGAATTAACTGTGCCGAAGTAACCTTCAGGGCAAAGGGCGCCGACGAGGTCATCTCGAGGATGGTAAAGGCTTATCCCGATATGCTTGTGGGCGCGGGCACGGTTTTAACCTGCGAACAGGCGGACGCGGCTGCCGCGGCGGGCGCAAAGTTCTGCGTGGCGCCCGGTCTCAATCCCAAGGTTGTAAAGCACTGCCTTGACAACGGCATACCCTTCGCTCCCGGTCTTTCGTCCGCTAGCGAAATAGAGCAGGCTTTAGAGCTCGGGCTGGACTTTGCAAAGTTCTTCCCTGCTGAACAGGCGGGCGGCTTACCCTACATAAAGTCGGTCTGCGGACCCTACACCACAATGCGCTTTATGCCCACGGGCGGAGTTACTGCCGACAATCTCAACAACTACCTTGCATACAATAAAATCGTGTGCTGCGGCGGCAGCTGGATAGTTCCCTCCAAGATGCTCGACGAGGAAAACTGGGCGGGTATCACCGCGCTCTGCCGTGAAGCTATCGACAGAATGCTCGGCTTCCAGATGGTTCACGTAGGCATCAACTGCGCCAACCCCGAAGAGGCGGAAGCGGTTGCGGACAAGTTCGATAACGCCTTCGGCTTCACAAAGAAGGTGGGCAACAGCTCGGTATTCGCTTCGACCTACGTAGAGTGTATGAAGGCTCCCTTTAAGGGCGATATGGGTCACATTGCCGTGGCTACCAACTCGGTAAAGCGCGCGGTATATCAGCTGAAGATGCGCGGCTACGAAATCGACGAAAGCACAATCAAGTACGATAAGTCGGGAGTTATGACCGTGGCTTATCTCAAGGATTCGTTCGGCGGATTCGCAGTGCACCTCGTGCTTAAAAAATAATGGACGAGCATACCAAGGAAGAGAACGTCGCGTCCTTCAAGGCAGATACCGAAGCGGGCTTGAAGGAGGAGCGCGAGGAAAAGAATTGCGTAACCCTTCCCGAGAGCGAATTCAAGGAGTACAAGTCCAGGCTGTTCGCGGTTTCAATCGCGGGCGTAATTCTGGGGCTTGCGGCGCTGGTTATGTCAATCGTCGCGTTCGTGCTGTAATTTAAGGCGATGCCTTTCCGAATATTATATATCCGAATTATTATATACGAATTATTATATACGGGTCGGCAAAGCTGAACCGCCGTAAGTATACGGCAACCGCCAAGGCGGAACAAAAAAAGGCTGTAACGGCTTAACGCCGTCGCATAAATAAAAAACCAAATAAAAATATTTTCAGGAGAAAATGCAATGAAAAAAATCGTAACCATGGGCGAAATTATGCTTCGCCTTTCCACCCCCAACAACGAAAAGTTTATTCAGGCTGACGAGTTTGACATCAACTACGGCGGCGGCGAAGCCAACGTTGCGGTATCGTGCGCAAACTACGGACACAACGCGGAATTCGTAACCGCAGTTCCCGATAACGAACTCGGCGAATGCGCTATCGCGTCTCTCCGCAAATACGGCGTAGAAACCAAGCACATCGCAAAGTGCGGCGAAAGACTCGGTATATACTACCTTGAAACGGGCAGCTCTATGCGTCCTTCAAAGGTCGTTTACGACAGAGCTCACTCCTCCATCACCACGGCTACGGCTGCAGATTTCGACTTTGACGCAATCTTCGAAGGCGCAGACTGGTTCCACTTCACGGGTATTACTCCCGCAGTTTCCGATGCAGCGGCAGTGCTCACCGAAGAAGCGTTAAAGGCTGCTAAGCGCCACGGCGTTACCGTTTCGGTTGACCTCAACTTCCGTAAAAAGCTGTGGTCCAGCGAAAAGGCTCAGAAGGTTATGACCGGTCTTATGAAGTACGTTGACGTATGTATCGGTAACGAAGAAGACGCAGAACTCGTTCTCGGCTTCAAGCCCGGCAAGACCGACGTTACCAGCGGCGAACTCGAACTCGCAGGCTACAAGTCCATCTTCGAACAGATGGTTGCTAAGTTCAACTTCAAGTATGCAATTTCTTCCCTCCGCGTATCCCACTCCGCGTCGGATAACGGCTGGTCGGCTTGCATCTACTCGGCAGAAACCAAGGAATTCTATCATTCCAAGACCTATTCGATTCATCCCATCGTTGACCGCGTAGGCGGCGGCGACTCCTTCGCGGGCGGCGTTATCACCGGCTTCCTCGACGGCAAGGATTTCAAGGCGGCTCTCGAATTCGGCGTAGCGGCTTCCGCATTGAAGCACACCATTCCCGGCGACTACAACCTCGTATCCCGCAAGGAAGTTGAAGCTCTTGCAGGCGGCGACGGTTCCGGACGCGTTCAGAGATAAAATACGGGTTTCGCGAAAAAATCTTGCCTTGGGGCGGCTGCGTTTTTCCGCGACTTGAGAGGCTCTGCCTCTCTTGCCGCGACCGCTAAACGCCCTCAATAATACAGTCGCGGCAATTCACACCGCTGAGGCGCAGGTATGCGCAAATTGTGGCGTGCTGCGCAAAAGTGTGGTTTTGCTTGCACAGTAAGATTGTATAAGAAGGCAATGGAGTTTCGCGAAAAAATCTTGCCTTGGGCGCAAGCGTGTCGCTTGAGCCAAATATCTTAATTGCGTTTGAGCTTGATTGACTCAACTCTCGTCAAACGTAAATAAATAAGGCATATATGCGGTGCAACGCCGCAAGCGCGGCGTTGCACCGACATAAAAACGTTGCACCGACGTAAAATTTTGCAAAACGTTGCCTCAAAGGCAAAAATAATTGCAGTAAATAGCAGTAGATAGGAGTATATAATGCGCGTTGCTTTCAGAACGCACGACCTGGGCGCAAAAGGGCTTCAGGCGGCTACGGCAAAACTTAAGGAATGCGACCTCGACGCAATTCAGCTGGTCGCATACAAGTTTATGGACGACGTCAGGTACGCCCCTCAGGCCCTCACCGAACAAAAGGCGAGGGAGATAGGCGAGGCGTTCAAGGCGGCGGGAGTGGAAGTTTCGCTAATAGGCGCATACTTCAACCCCGTTCATTCCAACAAGCAGAAGGTTGCCGACTGCAAGAGCATATTCAAGGACTACCTTAAATACTCTTCGCTCTTAGGTTGCGACACGGTGGGCAGCGAAACGGGTTCGTTCAACGACGATAAGTGGACGTATAACCCCCTCAACCGCACCGAGGAGGCTCTGCAGACGGTAATAGAAACCTTTACCGAGCTTGCGGATTATGCCGCGTCGGTCGGCGCATATATCGGTATGGAAGGCGCGGCGGGTCACGTCTGTTACGACGTAAAGACCTTAAAGCGCGCAATAGACGGCGTAAACCGTAAAAACGTCAAGGTGATTTTCGATATATATAATTATCTGGACTTGTCCAACTACGACAGATATCTTGAAATTCTCGACGAGGGACTTAAGACCTTCGCGGGAAAAATCACCGTATTCCACCTCAAGGACTTTGTCGTCGAGGACGGAAAAATAAAACAGGTCGCACCCGGCAAAGGGCTGTTCGACTACGAAAAAATATTGTCAAAAATTAAGGCCTACGACAAAGACGCCGTACTGGTTCTGGAAGGCACCACGGGCGACGACATAGTGCCCTGCACGCGCTTTGTAAGGCAAAAATGGGAGGAAGTTTAAAAAATGAAATTCGACGTAAGATATTCCAATCACCCCGACGATTCCAAGCATTACGATACTAAGGAATTACGCGAAAAATATTTAATTGAAAAGCTGTTCGAGGAGGACGATATACTTTTGACGTACTCCCATCAGGACAGAATTATCGCCGGCGGCGCAATGCCCGTAAAAAAGGCGCTTTCGCTCGGCACGTTCAAGGAGCTTGCAACCGACTATTTCCTTGAAAGAAGAGAAATGGGCGTCATCAATATCGGCGGCGCAGGCGTCGTAACGCTCGACGGCAAGGAATACGAGATAGGCTTCAAGGAGGGCTTATACATCGGTATGGGCACCAAGGAAATAACCTTTACCTCCGCCGACGCAGCCAATCCCGCAAAGTTCTATATCAACTCCTGCCCCGCGCACAAGACCTATCCCACGGTCAAGATAGTTAAACCCGTAGAGGGCAAGGAACCCCCCGAAGGCGTAAGGTACTGCGTACAGCGCCATCTCGGCACCGAAGCGACTATCAACAAGCGTACAATCAACCAGTTCATAATCGGCGACGTATGCCAGAGCTGTCAGCTTGCAATGGGCATGACCGAGCTTGCTGTCGGTTCGGCTTGGAACACTCTTCCCTCGCACACTCACGAGAGAAGAATGGAAGTATATATGTACTTCGAGCTTCCCGAAACCGAAGCCGTGTTCCACCTGATGGGCACGCCTACCGAAACCCGCCACATAGTTATGCACAACGAACAGGCGGTAATATCGCCTTCCTGGTCCATTCACACGGGCGTGGGTACCAAAAACTACACCTTCATCTGGGGTATGTGCGGCGAAAACCAGGCGTACGACGATATGGACAACATCAAGACCGAGGATTTAAGATAATCTTTCAATCAGAAACCAATGCGGCGCGCCGCGCCGCACAAAAATAAAATAAATTTCCGCAAAAGGCAAAATTGCTCTTAGCGGACGTAAGGGGAAATAAAAAATGGCACAACTTTTATTTAAGGATGTAAACAAAGTATATCCTAACGGCTACCACGCCGTACACGATTTCAATATGGAAATCAAAGACGGCGAATTTATCTGTCTGGTCGGCGATTCGGGCTGCGGTAAGTCTACCACGCTCCGAATGATTGCAGGACTTGAAGATATCACTTCGGGCGAGTTCTACATCAACGGCAAGCTCGCTAACCAGATGACTTCGAGAGAGAGGGGAATCGCAATGGTATTCCAGTCCTACGCGCTCTATCCTCACCTCACCGTTGCCGAAAACCTCGCGTTCGGTCTTACGCTCGAAGGAATCGATATGGACATTATCGACGAAAAGGTACAGGCAACCGCAAAAATCTTAGGTCTTGAACCCTATCTCGACAGATTCCCTCGTAACCTCTCCGGCGGTCAGTGTCAGCGTGTTGCGGTAGGCCGTGCGCTCATCCGTAAGGTTTCAATTTTCCTTATGGACGAACCTTTATCCAACCTCGACGCAAAGCAGCGCGTTACCATGCGTTCCGAAATCAAGCAGATTCACCGTTCTGTAGGCGCAACCACCATCTACGTTACTCACGACCAGACCGAGGCTATGACCATGTCCGACAGAATAGTCGTTATGAAATCGGGCGGCTACGTTCAGCAGATAGGCACCCCCTACGAGCTGTACTTCTATCCTCACAACCTGTTCGTAGCGGGCTTCATCGGCGAGCCTCCCATGAACTTCCTCAACGGCAGAGTTGAAGGCGGCAAGTTCGTAAACGGCTCCGTTGAGTTCGATTTGACCCCCATCGTAGACGACGTAAAGTCTATCGAGGGCAAGGAAGTCGTATTTGCATTCCGTCCCGAAGGCATCAAACTTCCCAAGAACGGCAAGGCTGCCAAGGACGAATACGTCATCAATTCCAACGTCGATCTGACCGAGCTTCTCGGCGATACCACCAACGTATACGCTAACGTAGGCGACGTAAACGTAATTTTAAAGGTTAACCCTCACGACACCCCCGCAATGGGCTCGCAGTTCACCTTCGTCGTTCCTCACAAGTGCGCTTACGTATTCGATAAGGAAACCGAGCAGGTTATTCCTTCGTCGCTCGCGCGCAACTGATAGCGGACAGAATGGTCGGCGGCTTTTGCCGACTTACATACCGTGCTGACTTAACGTTCGGCAAATAGCGTGCGGCGCAGAAATTTCGCGCCGTCGCGTTTGTCGCGCCTTGGCGCAAGCGCGCCGCAGCCGTAAATAAAAAAATATCCGGAGCTTTAAAAATGGAAGTAATAAGCAAAAAATTATTCAACAAACCCGAAAGAAAAATCAAGATAATGCAGTTCGGCGAAGGCAACTTTTTAAGGGCTTTCGTAGAATGGATTCTGCAGGATTTAAACGATAAGGGTGCAATCTGTTCAAACGTAGCCCTGGTTCAGCCTATGCCCATGGGCAGAGTTAAGGACCTTGAAGCGCAGGACGGCTTATATACCCTCCGCCTCGAAGGTATCGACAAGGGCGAAAAGGTTAAAAAGAGCCAGGTTATCGACATTGTCGGCGACTGCATCAACCCCTTTACCGAGTACGAACACTATCTTTCCTACGGCGAAAGCGAAGATTTGCAGGTAATTATCTCCAACACCACCGAAGCGGGTATCGCGTTCGACCCCGAGGACACCGACTTTACGCAGTGCCCTAAGTCCTTCCCCGGCAAGCTGCTGGCTCTGTTAAAGAGAAGGTACGAACACTTCAACGGCGATATGACCAAGGGGCTTGCAATCGTTCCCTGCGAACTTATCGACAACAACGGCGACGAACTGTGCAAGTGTTTAAATCAGCTTGCCGAGCATCTCGGCTTCGATAAGGCTTTCATCGAATGGCTGAACAAAGCAAACCACTTCACGTCCACGCTGGTAGACCGTATCGTTCCCGGCTATCCCAGAAACGAAATCGAAGCTATCCGCGAAGAAGTCGGCTATATCGACAACAACGTGGTCAAGGGCGAAATTTTCCACCTTTGGGTACTCAAGAAGGAGCCCTTCGTTCAGAAGGTTCTCCCCGCAGATTCAACCGGCTTGAACGTCATCTTTGCCGACAGCATCAAGCCCTACAAGCAGCGCAAGGTTAAAATTTTGAACGGTTCGCACACCGCTATGGTTCCCGTAGCGTATCTGTGCGGTATCGACACGGTCGGCGAATCGGTCAACGACCCCGTAATCGGCAAGTTCGTGCGCGACTTCGTGTTCGACGAAGTAAATCCCACCATAGATTTACCTCAGGACCAGATGGTGGCGTTCGCCAACTCTGTAATCGAAAGATATCAGAACCCCTTCATCAGGCACGAGCTTATGTCCATAGCGCTCAACTCCACCACCAAGTTCAGAACCCGCCTTCTGCCCACCCTTACCGACTACGTAAGAATCAAGGGCAAACTTCCTATGCACCTTCTGTTCTCGTTTGCGGCAATCGTAGAGTTCCACAAGGGCAAGAGGGGAGAAGAGGACATCGCGCTCAAGGACGACCCCGCATACCTCGAACATTGGGCAAAGCTCTGGGCAGAGTTCGACGGCGATTACTTAAAGCTCGCAACCAAGGCGCTCGGTTGGAAGGAAGCGTGGGAAATGGATATGAATACCATTCACCCCGACATTGCAAAGGTTGTTGCTGAGTTCCTCGAAGATATGGATAAGAACGGCATGAGAGCTGCCGTAGAAGGATTTGTAAATGGCTAAGAAAACTATAATAATTAACCCGCTCGACAACGTCGCGGTTGCGCTCACCGACCTCAAGGCGGGCGAAGTGCACGAGGGCGTGACCTTAAAGGAGGACATCACCAAGGGTCATAAGTTCACCCTGCGCGACGTTAAATGCGGCGAACAGATAATCAAGTACGGCAACAGCATAGCGGTTGCAACCAAGGATATTCCGCAGGGTTGCCACGTTCACACTCACAACGTGCACACCAACCTTTCGGAAAATCTTGAATACACCTACGACAAGGTTTCCACCGAAATAAAGAAGGTAACCCCCCGCAAGGTCAACGTCTACGAGCGCGCAAACGGCGACGTGGGCATAAGAAACGAGCTGTGGATTATCCCCACGGTCGGCTGCGTAAACGGTCAGGCTAAGCTCATTCTGGACACCTTCAAGGAAAAGTACGGCGAAGAGGGCTTCGACGGCATCTTCACCTACACCCACCCCTACGGCTGTTCACAGCTGGGCGAGGACCACGAAAGAACCAAGCTCATCCTGCAGAAGATGGTTCGTCACCCCAACGCAGGCGGCGTGCTTGTGCTCGGTCTGGGCTGCGAAAACAACCAGATGTCGGCATTCAGGGCAGGTCTGGGCGAAGTGGACGAAAGCAGAATCAAGTTCCTCGTCTGCCAGGAAGTGGACGACGAAATAGAGGCTGGCGTAGAGCTCTGCCATGAGATTGCAGAGGTCATCAAAAAGGACAAGAGGGTCGAAAAGGACATTTCCTGCCTCAAGGTCGGCTTGAAGTGCGGCGGTTCGGACGGACTTTCGGGCATCACCGCAAATCCTCTGGTCGGTCTGTTCTCAGACTATATCGTAGCGGCGGGCGGCACGACCGTTCTTTCCGAAGTTCCCGAAATGTTCGGCGCGGAACAGCTTTTAATGAACAGAGCCAAGGACGAGGAAACATTTGAAAAGGTTGTAAAGCTCATCAACGACTTCAAGGACTACTTCCGCCGTAACGGACAGGTGGTCTACGAAAATCCCTCGCCCGGCAACAAGGCGGGCGGCATAACCACGCTCGAAGACAAGTCGCTCGGCTGCACGCAGAAATCGGGTTCCGGTCCCGTAGAGGACGTCGTTTTCGACGACGGCTTCGTAACCAAGAAGGGACTGAACCTTCTTAACGGTCCCGGCAACGATATGTGCGCTGTTACCAACATAGCGGCGGCAGGCTGCCATCTGGTGCTGTTCACTACCGGTCGCGGCACGCCCTTCGGCGGCTTCGTGCCCACACTCAAGATTGCGACGAATAAGGAGCTTGCGGCTAAAAAGTCCAACTGGATAGATTTCAACGCAGGCGCGGTTCTTGACACCGACTTTGCAACTCAGCTGGATAAGCTCATCGACCTCATCGTCGAAGTTGCGAACGGCAAAAAGACCAAGAACGAACTCAACCACACCAAAGAAATAGCAATTTTCAAAACGGGAGTAACTTTATAATGAAAGCATTTATGGATAAGGACTTTCTCCTTGACACCGAAACGGCTAAAAAGCTGTATCACGAACATGCGGAGAATATGCCCATAATCGACTACCATTGCCACCTTCAGCCCAAGGAAATTTACGAGGACAAGAAGTTCCGTAACCTCACCGAGGTATGGCTGGGCGCAGGCGACAGATACGGCGACCACTACAAGTGGCGCGCACTCCGTGCAAGGGGCTATGAAGAAGATTCCATCTCCGGTCCCGACGACGACTACAAAAAGTATATGCAGTTCGTAGAGAGCATGCCCTACTTCGTAGGCAACCCTCTGTACCACTGGTCGCACCTCGAAATGCAGAGATATTTCGGCATTAACGACGTAATCAATCCCAAGAACGCCAAAAAAATCTGGGATGAAGCCAACAAGGTTTTGGAAACGCTCACCGCGCGCAAGATGATGGAAAAGTTCAACGTCAAGACCGTCTGCACCACGGACGACCCCGTTGACTCCCTTGAATGGCACAAGAAGATGAACGAGGACCCCACCTTAAAGGTAAAGGTTCGCCCCGCGTTCCGTCCCGATAAGGCGATTAACGTAGAGCTCAGTTGGTTCGCAAGCTGGGTAAATCAGCTCGCAGGCGTAGTCGGCAAGGAGATTAACACCCTTGAAGATTTGTGCAACGCGCTTGCAGACAGAATCGCGTTCTTCGATTCCATGGGCTCCAAGCTCTCCGACCACGCACTCGACGTGGTATGCTACGCGCCCGCAACCTATGAAGAAGCTAACGCTATCTTCCTCAAGGGCATGAAGGGCGAAAAGATAACCGTTGAAGAGCAGGATAAGTACAAGGGCTATATCCTCGTATTCCTCGGCAAGCAGTATTCAAAGTACGGCTGGGTACAGCAGTATCATATCGGCGCGCTCCGCAACAATTCCAAGAGCATGCTCGAAAAAATCGGTCCCGACACCGGCTTCGACGCAATCGAGGACGCGGTTTATATGGAAAAGCTCTCCGCGCTTCTGGGCGAGCTTGACCGTCAGGACGCGCTTCCCAAGACCATCTTGTATTGCCTCAACCCCCGCGACAACTACGCGCTCACCGTGCTTTCCGGTTGCTTCCAGAAGGAAGGAATCAAGGGCAGAGTTCAGGTCGGTACGGCTTGGTGGTTCTTAGATCAGCAGGACGGCATGCGCCAGAACCTCGAAACGCTTATGCAGGTAGGTCTTGTAGCTCAGTCCGTAGGTATGCTTACCGACTCGCGCTCCTTCCTTGCTTATCCCCGTCACGAGTACTACAGACGTATATTGTGCCAGATGCTCGGAAGATTAGTCGAAAGCGGTCAGTATCCCGCAGAGGAAATCGAAACGCTCGGCAAGATTGTTGAGGACGTCTGCTACAACAACGCCAAGGAATACTTCGGCTTTTAATTGAAATAACTGAAAAAGATTAAACGCGCCCGACGGCGAAATGCCGTCGGGCGCGTACGTTTTAAAAAGGTAAGTTCAACGCGTAGTCACGCCTGAAGATGTTAAATTTGTTTGCAAAGCTCGGCGTAGCGGTCAAGAATTTTTTTCGCCTCTTCTTGCGTAAGCTCTCTGCTCCAGGGCACGGGCGCGGGGGCAAAGTTGCACGAAAGGTTGCGGTACGCCATACGGCAGGTCTTGTCGCGGTAGGTGTCGTTCCACTTATCGAATAGCTCGGGTGATATATGGCTTCCCATCGTGCAGTCTATAAAGTCGCACTTGCCGAAGTCGCGCCAGGGTCGGGCAAGAAAGACGCTCTTTTCGGGCGCTCCGCCGCCGATAAATTCGCAGTTCAAAAAGGTATATCCGCGGTCCTGTTTAAGGCTGTGCGCGGGCGCGGCGACAAAGCCCATATTGCGGTTGTCCGCAATCGAAATCAACTTGCAGCCGTCAAAGTACGCCTCCGCGCAGCCGAAAATATAGTCCACCGAACCGAAGATTTTGCAGTCCTTAAAGATATGCACCGCGTTGCCTTCAAGGTAAAGCTGTTCCCTGGGAATAAACCCGTCGTAATATGTCTCGTCGTCGGTCAGACCGGAATAGCGTATTACCAAATCGTCGGGGAAAGGGGAGGTGAACAGGGTATCCTGCGTGGAAATCAGATCCACCCCCTGAGCGCGGAAGGAGCGCGCGTTAACCGAAAGCGCCACGCACTGCCCTACCGCCTTTGGGTCGACGTTGGAATTTTCAACCGTCAGGTTTTCAAGCCGGCACCGCTCGCCCGTCACGCAAACCGTATACGTGCGGAAGGTGTTGTATTCTCTGCCGTCCTTATGCGGCTTTTTTGCGTAGTCGGCGTAGGTGATTTTGGTAGTTTCACGCGAAGCGCCTATTAAAATCACGTCGTCCGATTTTATCCATAATTTTTGCGTATAAACGCCCTCGGCAAGATATATTGTGGTCGGTTGGGTCAAATTATCCAATATATATTGCAAATCGTCCTTTGGAGAAAGATTTAAAAAATTCATAAAAACACCTCTTATTCCGTGCGTCCATTGTACCACAATTTTTTTTGTGAAACAATTAAAAAAGTATTGATTTTTAAAAATCGCTATGTTATAATAATTAAGCTAAGTGTGATAATGTAACATTATAAGTGCGCAAAAATGTGCGAATATAAGTAAGATGCGAAAAAACGGTTCAAGGTTAATTTCAATAAATCAATATAAGACGACCGACTTGTTCCTATTCGCTGTGATAATGATAATTGCCGAGCTTGCGGTGCATTTTGCGGCAATTTGGTTTTCATCCGTAGCTTATTATACGTTCTCGTTTATAGTTCCCATATGTCTGGCGGTCATGGTCAGATGGGGGTGGCCAAGCGTTCTGTACGCTTTGTTGAGCGGCGTTCTCTACTGTGCGCTCAACGGCGGCGGACTAGTAGATTATTGTACGTATTGTATCGGCAACAGCTTTATTTTGTTCGCCTTGATACCTCTAAAGGTCATCGGCGACAAAAAAATAACGTCGAAGTGGTATTTTTCGGCGCTGTATGCCGTTCTGGGCTGGGCGCTCGTCTACCTCGGCAGAGCCACCGTCTGGGCGATTTGCTTTTGCGTCTGCCCCGTGGAAGGTCTGACGGCGACGCAGGGATTTGTGGATTTTGCCATAACCGACCTGCTGTCGATGGCGATGGCGGTCGTGGTGGTATTGGTTCTCCGCAAGTTCGACGGAATGTTCGAAAACCAGGTCAGCTATCTTAAGCGTGTGGATAAAGAGCGCAGGGACAGAATGAAGTACGACGCCTTCGGCGACGAGCCGGTAGAGATCGACGGAGAGGCGCTCTCGATACTGAACAAGGACAACGACCTGTATTGAGGCTAAAGACGCTTAATAAACCGTTTTTTTGCGATATCGGGTCTTAACCAAATAATATAAATAATATAATAAACCGACGCAGCGGTCGGGACAAGCACAAATCAGTAAAACGCGGAAAGCAGAAAAGGTTGAGGAAAGTAAAATCCGTAAACCTGTCCGCACCCCCGCTTTTGCATATTAATTACTTAACATTTAAGTGATAATGGAGGGATTGTTTCATGCAGAAATTGTTGAAGTACGACGACTTTTTAGTCTTCGACGAAGCAACAGGCACCTACTCGATGCCGGCAGAACAACAAGTCAGAGATGAAACGGAAAGAAAGCATTGGAAAACCACCGGTTTGACAATACTTAAAGACTGGCGTCTTTACGTAATGCTTATTCCGATGATTCTGGTTTACTTGCTCTGGAAGTACTTACCCATGTACGAACTTGTCGCGAGCTTTAAAACTGGTAACGAAAGCCAGGCTATCGACAGAGACTGGGTAGGTATAAGCAACTTTGTAATGCTGTTTACCAACCAGCTTTATTCGGTGGCGTTCTGGAGAGCTTTCAGAAATACGTTTATACTTGCGTTCTACAGCTTACTTTTCGGCTTCCCTATGCCGATTATACTTGCGCTGTTCTTCAACGAAGTGCGCTCCAATATAGCAAGAAGTATCATGCAGGTTTGCGTATATCTTCCTAAGTTCCTTTCAACGGTTATCGTAACGACGCTTATAATTGCGTTGTTCCGCGGTAAGTCGTCGTTGGAGGGCGGCGCCGATATGGGTATCGTATCGCGCTTCCTTACGTTGATTTGGGGTGAAGGTTCCGACCTTGGCATTCAGGCGGCTTCGTCTAACGGTCTTATCTATTCCAACAGATATTTCCGTGCCATCTATATCGTCGGCGACCTTTGGGAGCACGCAGGTTACGACTCGATCGTATTCTTCGCCGCGGTAATCGCCGTATCGCCCACCTCTTACGAGGCGGCTCAGATAGACGGCGCCGGCAAGATGCAGCAGATGAGATACGTCGTCATTCCCAGCATTCTCTCGACGGTTGTCATAATGCTGATAATGAAGATGGGTTCGCTCCTCTCCATAGGCTACGAAAAACTTTACCTCTTCTGCCCTTCAGGCACCAGCGGCAACTACGAAGTTGCAAGCGTTGTATCCACCCTCGCAAACGAGTGGGGCAACGAGTTCGGTATCGCGGCGGAAATGGTCAACAACCTCATCGGTATGATTTTGGTAATCGGTTCCAACTTCATCGCGAGAAAGGCTTCCAACGTATCGCTGTATTAAGGAGTAGTCGTTATGAAAAGAAAACTTGAAATATCCGAACTTATATTCAGAATCGTTGCATACGTATTCCTTATATTCTTCGCGGTAATATGTATTTATCCTCTTATATACGCACTCTCCGCTTCGTTCTCATCGGGCGAAGCTATGAACAACAGCCAGGTAGTTCTGTGGCCGGTAGTAGGCACTGCTTCCGAAGGTTTCCATATCGGTTTAACTCTCGACGCGTTCTACTACGTTGCGGTTGAAAAAGGTAACCAGTTCTGGGTATCTTATGCAAACACCCTGTTCATGTGCGGCGTAGGTACCGTATGGTGTATGATTTACTCCATCTTCGGCGCGTATGCGCTCTCCAAGAAGAGATTGATGGGCCGCAAGGCGTTCAACTTCTTCCTTGTATTCACAATGTGGTTCTCCGCAGGTATCGTACCTCAGTTCCTCAACTACACCCAGACAGGTAACATAATGGCTTCGCTCGTCGGCAAGGCTTACGACCAGATCGACCTTAAGTGGCTGGTTATCCTTGCGATGGGTATGAACGCTACCAACCTTATACTGTTGAGAAACGCTTTCGAAGGCGTGCCTTCCGAAATCGAAGAAGCTGCAAGAATCGACGGCGCAACCGAGTTCCAGATTCTCTGGCAGGTATTCATTCCGATGAGCAAGGCTACAATCGCAACGGTTGCATTGTTCTTCGGTATCTCCCGTTGGAACGGCTACTTCTGGGCGCAGAAGGTTATTCCTTCTACTCAGAGCTATTCGTGGCCCGTACAGGTTTATATCAGAACCTTCATCAACGAGTGGACAGACCTTACCGGCGGACCTGCAGAAGGCAACGTATTCAGCGAAACTCACGACTTCAGCGAACTTTCCGTTGTGTATGCAATGGTTGTCTGCGGCGTTATTCCCATTCTGCTCATTTATCCCTTCATCCAGAAGTATTTCGCAAAGGGCGTAAATATGGGCGGCGTAAAGGAATAATATTTAAAAGATTTTACGGCGTTTTACGCTTTAAAATAACGCGCGGCGGCCCCCCGTTCGCTGCGCAGAATTTTTAGGGGAAGGCTAATTTGTTCAAAAAAAATCATAAATAAAATAAGGAGAAAAATAATGAACAAGACAAAGAAAATTGCTTTTGCGGCCGTGTCGGTCGTAATGGCAGGAACTATGGCTATGTCTATTACTGCTTGCGGCGGCGGCGAAGAACCCGATCCCGATTTCAGCACCACTAAGCAACAGAAGTATACCGTAGCCGGCGACGACGTCAGCATATCCGACGTAACGTTGAATATCAACATCGGCGACAACGCAATGAGGTCTATAAGTTTTGCTTACGGCGACCTGCTTTCCGGTTCGGTTACGCTTCCTGACAGAAAGACCTATACGTCCTCTTCGCTTAAACCCGCTTGGGAGGCATTCCAGACCATGGTGGGCTGCAAGTTCAACGACGTATGGCAGAACCCTTCAAAGAAACTTGAAAACGCAGTTAATACTACTACGTCGTCCGGCGCGCTTACCGCTATGGATATCATCACCGACGGTGCAGTCAGCGTATCGACCTACAGCGATAAACTGTTGGATTTGTCCAACTATCTCGACGAAATGCCCAACTATAAGGCATTCCTCGAGGCTAACCCCGTAACGAGATGGTCCTTA
>JBJEUZ010000015.1:0-4818 GCA_051884095.1 Candidatus Coproplasma sp. | reverse complement strand
AGGCAAGGGCATATTCCAAAACGCTCACAGACGTCGACCTGGCGGAGTGTATGACCAAGATCGCCGACGACCACGAACAGCGCTACAACGCGCTATTGAACTCGATAGGAGGATAAAATGAAACTTACAAAAAGCGACACTCAACTCAACGAAAGGGACGCCATTCAGGATATGCTCGCAAGCGAAAAACAGCTTATGTCCTTCTATGCAACCGCACTGTTCGAAGGCAGCTCCAAGAGCGTAAGAAAGGAATTTTCCACCAACCTTTTAGGCGTGGCCGAAAATCAGTACTGTCTGTTCAACCAGATGTCCACGCGCGGCTACTATCAGCCCCAGCCCGCAACAAAACAGCTGATCGACCAGGCAAACGAGACCTTCAAAAAGCAGGCTAAATCCTTGCAGGCTTAAACTCCGCCGTCATTATTAATAAAAATCTGTTCAAAAGACCGCCGCAGTTTACCTAAACCGCGGCGGTCTTTCAGCAAAAAAGCTATTCCAAGTTGTCAAATCTAAAAATTTCAAGGCGCGGCAACCGAAACGGTTGCCGCGCCTTCGCTTTCACAGAAATGTCTTAAATTATTTAACGGAAAGCAGAGCTTCTATAAGTTTGTGCCCGTCGGCAACGTAGAGACCTGTCTTTGCCGCCTCGTCCTCGGTGTATCTTACCGCGCCGTTGCCCAAATCTTTTGCGTTGGAATAGATAAGGAAAGGCACGGGCTCGGATACGTGAGTCTTGCACTTGCAGGGAGTGGGGTGGTCGGGGCAGACCAGAATAGCATAATCTTCCTCCGCGTTCTCCAAAGCCTTGGTAAGCGTTGGAATAACCACGCCGTCTATCTGCTCTATCGAATATATCTTGTGCTCAACGTCGCCGTGGTGTCCGCATTCATCGGGCGCCTCCATATGAATGTAAACAAAGTCCAATCCGCCTATCAATGCGTCAGCAGCAGCTTGCGCCTTGCCCTTAAAGTTGGTGTCGTAATTGCCCGTCGCGCCGTCAACCTCTATTATATCCATTCCGGCAAGTATGCCTATGCCTTTAACAAGGTCGACTGCGGAAATAATACCGCCTTTCAAGCCGCGTACAGTCTTAAAGGGCGCAAGCGCGGGCTTTGTGCCCTCGCCCCACAGCCATATGCTGTTTGCAGGGTGCTTGCCCTCGGCAATCCTTTTCAGGTTTACGGGGTGGTCTTTCAACAACTCGTAGCTTGCCATCATCATTGAAAGGTAAACCTCGCCCAGCTCGCCCTTGGGCAGATATTCCGCAATCTTCCTGTCCGAAATGTCGTGGGGAGGGGTAAGCGTGTGCCCCGTGACGCCGTTATCCGCAACCAGACAGTGCCTGTACGAAATGCCCGAATAGAGCGTGAACCTGTCGTCGTCGAAATGACCCTTAAGGTAACCTATAAGCTCAGCCGCCTCCTCGGTAGTGATTTCGCCGGCGGAGTAGTCTACCATGGTCTTATCTTCGTATCTCTCCTCGTCGGAAAGGGTAACAAGGTTACACCTTAACGTAACGTCCGTCTCCTTGAGTTCGATGCCTATCGACACCGCTTCGAGGGGTGAGCGTCCGGTGTAAAAGTCGTGGGGGTTAAAGCCCATAACCGACATATTCGCCACGTCGCTGCCCGGCTTCATACCGTCGGGCACGGTCTTGCACAGCCCCACCATAGCTTTGGGCGCAAGCGCGTCAAGCGTAGCCGTTTTCGCCGCTTCAAGGCAGGTGCGGTCGCCCAGTTTTTCTATTTTCCAATCGGACATACCGTCGCCGAGTACTACTGCGTATTTCATAATAAACCTCTTTAATTAATTTAAGTCCCAGTCAATGGGCTGTCTGTCGTGCGATATAAGATAATCGTTTGTCTTTGAAAAAAATCTGCACCCGAAAAATCCGTTGTATGCGGAGAGCGGAGAGGGGTGCGCGCACTGTAAAATCAGGTGCTTTTTGCCGTCGATAAGCGGCGCTTTGCTCCGCGCGTTTCCGCCCCATAGAATAAAAACTACGTTTTCAAGCCTGTCGGAAATAAGTTTTATTACGCTGTCGGTAAACCACGCCCAGCCGCATTTCGAGTGGCTGTTCGCCGCGTGCTCTCGCACGGTCAGCGTAGTGTTCAAAAGCAATGCTCCCTGATTAGCCCACTTTGTCAGGTCGCCGCAGTCGGGCTGCTTTATTCCCAAATCGCTCTCTATCTCTTTAAATATATTCTTGAGCGAAGGGGGAAGCGGCACGCCCTTTTTCACCGAAAAACACAGCCCGTGCGCTTGGTTGGGCTCGTGGTAGGGGTCCTGACCCAGAATTACCACCTTGACGTCGCTTACGGGCGTAAAGCGGAAACAGTTATACAAATCGTACATATCGGGATATATAACGTGCGTGGAGTATTCCTGCTTTAAAAATTCGCGTATCTTTAAGTATCTTTGGTCTGAAAACAGCGGAGCCAAAAGCTCGTCCCAGCCGCCGCCCAGGGGTATCATAAGTTGTTTAAAATCTCCAGATATTTTTCTATTTCAAGTTTAGCTCCTGCAAGGTCGTGTTCAAGGTAATTTCCGCATTCCTCGCGCCTGTTTCCGGGTATCACGCTCACTTCAAGCGCTGCTGCGCAGCAGTCTTTTAAAAGCGACAGAGTCTGCCCGTAGTCCATATTTACGGTCAGCAGGTAAAAGCCCGTCCTGCAACCCATTGGACCGAAGTATATTACGTCGTCCTTGCGCGCGGAATTTCTTAAAACGGTTGCAAGGATATGTTCGATTGTGTGCAGCGCCTTGGGCGAAACGTAGTCGCCCGCGTTCGGCTTTTTAAAGCGCAGATCCCACGTCGTAACGCCGTGCGCCTGCATGGAAAGATGCAGCCCGGGCAACAGCTTGTCGTGGTCCTTTGAAAAAGAAGGTATCCTATCCATTGTTCACCGCCTCGAAAATGCGCCTTACTTCGCCCGTGAGGTTGCGGTTGCAAAGCTGTAAATTGTTTTTGAACTGTTCCGTAGTCGAGCCGCTTCCCGCAAGGTCGGAAATCGCCTTGAAGGAATACAGCTTAACGCCTGCGTGAGCGCAGACCTGAGCTATCGCTCCGCACTCCATATCGCGGATATCCGCGCCGAGGACTTCGGTCAACAGCTTGAAATCTTGCACGCTGTCGTTAAATCTGTCGCCCGTGCCCAGCTTTTTAAAGGGGTACAGGTCAACCGTGTTCAGCGGCAAAAAGTTGTCTTCAAACTCGTTCAGCGTTCCGATAGCGGTTCCGTTCAGCTGTACCAGATCGAAGTCGTACTGCACCGCGTGAGAAATCGAATAAACTCCGCCCACGCTCATTGTGCCGTTCAGTCCGCCCGCAACGCCTAAGTTAATAATTCTGTCCGCGCCCAGCTTATCTATCGCGTACTGTGCGCCGATTGCCGCGTTCACCTTGCCTACGCCGCAGATAACGACGGCGGTATCCGTGCCTCCTATCTTTCCCTGCGCAACCTTTTTGTCGAAGACCACGCTCAATTCAGCGCCGTCCATATTGTCGATCGCGCACTGCGCCTCGCTCTCCATTGCAATCACAAATACTGTCATACCCGAATTATAGCAAATCGCGTAGCTTAATGCAAATAAATATTATTAATTAATAAAGAAATAAGCGGAAAATAATTCCGCTTAAATTAAGTTGATTAAATTTTGCTGTGTTTTGCGCGGCTGAAATTACAGACTTTCGCCCTTTTTCAGCCTGAATAGTTTCATGTGCGCGGAAGATATCTCCGAATAGGTATAGTCTGCCGAGCAGAGCGCGTACAATCCCGCGCTGAAATTCGCATACGCACCCACTGAGCAGTTGGATTCTTTTCCGTCCACGTACAGCTTGCGATTGTAATATTCCAGCCTTTTAAGGTCGCGCGCAAGCGTGCCGCCCGTCATCTTGATATACGCCTCTTTTATCATCCAGTTAATGTAAAAGTACGGCTTGCAGTCGCCTATTTCGTCTCTTTCGTTTCCGGAAAAACGGGCGAGTACGTGCGATACGTTTCTCGCGCTGTCGTAAAATTCCAGATCTATGCCTATCGGCTTGTCGCAAAACGCAATTACCGCGTGGTTGCGGCTGTGCGAAAGCGAGAAGTGCAGGGGGTCGCCCTCAATATAGGGTTTGCCGTTCGCCGTGCGCAGTATATCCGGCTTATAGCCCAACTTTCGAGCAAGCAAAACTTTAAGTTTCGCGTGTACGTCTACGTTCCTTGTCCAATACAGTTCAATCATAGCATAAGGCTTTCAACGTATTCAATCTGTTCCTTTGTCGCAAGGCTGTCGCAAAAGGCGCACGCGCTTCCTGCCGCCGTGGCAAAGTTGAGCGATTTAAAGTAGTTGCCCGTCTTAATATATTCGTGAATGAAGCCCGCTACCATACAGTCGCCCGCTCCGACGGAATTTACAAGCTGACCTCTCGCCGCGCGCACGTACATTGCCTGGTCGGTTTCGGTCACCATTACCGCGCCGTCCGCGCCCATTGAAACTATAACGTTTCTCGCGCCGAGTTTTTGCAGCTTTCTCGCGCATTCCGAAATTGTCGTAATGTCGACGGTGGGGGGGAGCCCGAAAATTTCGCACAGCTCGAAGATGTTCGGCTTTATCAAAAACGGCTTGTGCCTTAGGCTTTCGGTCAAAAGTTTTCCGCAGGCGTCTATAACTATATTTACTCCCCTGTGCGGCTTAATCTCTTCGATAAAGTCGGCGTAAGCGCTCTCATCAAGCGTGGAGGGAACGCTTCCGCAAATTATAAGCCAGTCGCCGTTCTTCAACAGTTTTTTAAGTTTTCTTGCAAGTTTTAAAACGTCGTTTGCATAAACT
>JBJEUZ010000014.1:0-4846 GCA_051884095.1 Candidatus Coproplasma sp. | reverse complement strand
CATCGCCGCTATCTTTAAAACTTTAAGATACTGACGGGGGAATTTATGCAGAACGCGGAGCTGTTTAAACAGCTGTATCGAAAGATTTACCACGTGTTCTACGTGCTTTTCGTCGCAACCGTAGTACTTTACGAGCGTTGTGAGCGAATAATTCAATACGTCCGACACGGGCTTTTCCGCCGTGTAGGGCAGAGCCTGCAAAAACATTATTCCCTCTCTCAAGCCCGAACCCGAAATGGAGAAATTATCGACGTGAATTTCATTTACGAACGCCTTGATTATGGCGAAAGCCGCAGGAAGAATGTCTGCCCTCTCCGCAGAGAGACCCTTTATCTTCTTTTTCTTGTCTAGGTCCAGAACCTTAATCATATCGTAGACGGGCAAAAAGTCCTCTACGGGCATATTGAAGTTGTGCACGGTATCCATAGGGTATTTGTGCACCATTTTGCTGATTTTGAAAAGGTTGCGGAAGGAACCGCCCACGCCTATCATCTGAACGTCGGGCTCGACGTCCTTAAGCCATTCCACAGTCTTTAACTGCTCGCGGAAGAACTCCTCCATTTTTGCCGCCTGTTCGGCAGGAGAAAGACCGTCGCCCGAGAACAGCCCCGTAAGCGTTACCGCGCCGAATGGCAGGGTTGCGTAGTTGAGCATATTCCTGCGATTGTAATAGACGATTTTGGTCGCGCCGCCGCCTATTTCAAGGATTATACCCTTGGGTATATCCATTGTGTTGATGACGCCGCGATAGACGAACGTCGCCTCCTCTTCGGCAGAGAGTACGCGCAGCTTGATGCCGCAGCTTGCCTGTATTTCATCGAGGAAAGAACGCTGATTCTTAGCGCGGCGAACCGCCTCGGTAGCCACGGCTATAATGCGCGTAACGCCGCTTGCGTCGCACAATTTTTTAAACATCTTCAACGTCTTTATGGTTTCAGCCACGCGCTGAGGCTTTAAAAAGCCGTCGCGCTCCATATCCTGGCCCAGACGGACGCTCTCTTTCAGTTCGTCCATAACCATAAAATAACCGTCTTCAAATAGATTGACAATAACTAGTCTAGCAGAGTTTGAACCCAAGTCGATAATGCCAATTTTTTCCAAAACAAATCACTCCCTTTATACTCAACCGCGCTTCAACAGAATAGAAATACGCGTTTTTTTGCGCTTATTCCGCACAAAATTTAACTTTATCCACTATGATTAAGTATATCATAGTAAATATAATTTGTATAGATACTTTAAAAAAGTTTGTGCACTTTGCACAAACTTTTTACAGTGTAATTATTTTATAGCCAAAGATTTTTTATATTAAAACTCCCCGATAGGTTTTTTGCGTAACGGGCACACGAAATCGGGCGCTATCTGTTTTAAGGGTGTGAGCACGAAATCGCGGTTCGCATAGTCGGGATGAGGCACTTTCAGCTCGTCGGTATAAATTATTTTATCGCCGAAAAACACGATATCTATATCCGCCGTTCTGTCGTCCCACCGCCTCTCCCTTACTCTGCCGAGCGCCGACTCTATGCGGTGAATTTCCTTAAGAAGCAGGTGCGGAGAAAGCAGACATTCGACCTCGGCGGCGCAGTTTAAAAACTTGTTCCTGGCGACTCCGCCGTAGGGTTCGGTTACAATATAGTCGGAGACCTTTTTTACCGTAATTCCGCGTGTTTCGGAGAGCAGCTTCACCGCCCTGTCGAGGTAGTCCTTTCTGTCGCCCTGACTTGAGCCCAGGGAAAGAAGCACCCTTGAACGTTCGGCGGTGTAGGTTACGCTTACCGTTTTGAATTTTTCCTTTATGGGCGCCTGCGGCTTTTCAACCTTTACCGTAACCGAATAGACCCGCGGAAATTTTTCAAGCACGCACAGCGCGCATTCCCGCGCGAGAGTTTCGATTAGGTTGAAGCAGCTACCCAATACCACCTTTTTGATTTCAGCGCACACTGAGCCGTAATTCACGGTTGCGTCAAGTTCGTCCTGCGCCGCGGCGTCGTCAAAGTCGACCTGCATCTTTATGCCGAACACAAAGGGCTGCGGATTTTGCTTTTCGGTTTGATACACGCCGTGACAGGCGGAAAACTCAAGCCCTTCTATTTCAATTTCGCTCACGATAAACCCTCTCTATCGCGTCAAAGTTTTCCTTTACGTCGTGCACGCGCACGAATAAAATATTTTTCCTTGCCGCCTCTTCGGTAGTTCTGACGGTGGGCGCCAATCTGTCCTCCGCTCTGCCGCCGTACATGGACTTTCGGCTGGTGCCCAAAAGCAAGGGATAGCCGAGGGACAGGAGCTGTTCGTAATTATCCACTAATTCCCAATTCTGCTCCCTGTCCTTTGCAAAGCCCACGCCGCCGTCCAAACAGATTTTGTCGGGGGATATGCCCGCTTCAACCGCAAACTTTGCCTGAGCCTTTAAGAAGTCCTTTACGGGTCCGATAACGCTTCCTTCCAATTTGCTCTTTGAATTGTGCATAATGCAGACCGAAGCGCCGTGCGACGCGATTATTTGAGTCATGTCGCTATCGTGCGCAAGTCCCCACACGTCGTTTATCATATCCGCGCCGATCGACAGCGCCGCCTCCGCGCTCTTAGAAAAGTAGGTATCGACCGATACCGGGATATCGAAGTTGCGCTTTATGAGCGAAAGCGGTCTTTCAAAGCGCTCTATCTCCTGCTCGGCGGGAATTTCTATATAACCGGGTCGGGTGGACTGTGCGCCTATATCTATAATCGCCGCGCCGTCCTTTATCGCCCGATCTACAGCGAACAGAACCTCGTCTCCGCTCTTGCGGCTTTCCTGCCAGAAGCTGTCGGGCGTGAGGTTAATTATAGCCATTACGTAGGTGTAATTTTCAAAAATTTTATTGCCTATTTTCATCTTATCAACGCAAGCGCCTCCGCCACCTTTTGTTCGGGGAAATCGCCCATAACCTTATAGGTCACCGTTCTGGAGCCGTATTTTTTTACGCCGCGGCAGGTCATGCAGGTATGCTCCGCTTCGCACCAGACTAGCACGCCCTTGGGGGAAAGACAGCGCATCAGCGCTTCGGCTATCTGCCGCGTGAGCTGTTCCTGAAGCTGCAAGCGCCTTGCGTACGCCTCTACGCACCGCGCGAGCTTTGATAGCCCTACCACCTTGCCGTCGGGTATATACGCTATGGCTATTCTGCCGAAGAATGGCATAAGGTGATGCTCGCATGTGGACGAAAAGGCTATGTCCTTTTCGATAACCATATCGCCGCCCTCAACCGCAAAGGTCTTTGAAAGCGCCTCTTCGGCATCCTTATCCGAACCCGAAGTAAACTCCGCAAACGCGTCGGCAACGCGGCGGGGAGTATCGCAAAGTCCCTCGCGCGAGGAGTCCTCGCCCAGAGCTTCCAGAAGTTCCTTTACCGCCTTCATAGCTCTCTCTCTATCCATTTTTCAGCCTCCTTTAAGATTGTAAACGTGCCGCACACGACCACCACGGGATATTTTGCCGCCCTCATTGCGGCGCTTACGCTATCCGCCTGCGTTACGTCTTTTATATGCGGCTCAAAGGCGCAAACCATTTTTTGCATTTCCATCGCCCTGTAGCTTTCGGGCGAGACGAGCACAGCCTGTTCGAAGCATGAGGTCAGCCGCGCCGCCGCGGAAGATACGTCCTTGTCCGAAAGGCAGCCGAATATCAGCGACTTTTTGCCCGAAAAGAGCTTTAAGGTCTGAATAAGCGGCGTAAAACTTTCGGGATTGTGACTGCCGTCAAGAATATACTTTGCGCTGTTCGTCTTTACTATCTGCACTCTGCCGTCAAGGCGCGCCTGAGCAAGTCCGCGTTCTATTGCGTCTTTTGGTAATTTTATTAAATTTGCGCACTCTATCGCCACGGCGGCGTTATACGCCTGAGCTTCGCCGAGCATATTGATTTGATAGAGCCAGCCCCTGTAGGAAAACCTTTGACCGTTCTCGTCCGAACCGATTATCTTTAAATTTTGCCCCGCATACGTAGGATTGAATTTTTCAAGATACCGCTTTGCCCCTTCGGCAAGCGTGCAGGGAGCGACGAGCGGACAATCTTTGATTATGCCCGCCTTCTGTGCGCAGATTTCTTCGACCGTGTCGCCCAGGACGGCGGTGTGTTCGAGCGATACCGAAGTTATTACCGCAATTTCCTTGCGGCATACCGCGTTGGTGGCGTCGTTCAAGCCGCCCAACCCGCACTCAATCACGGCGTATTCGCAGCCCTCCTCCGCAAACATCAGTATTGCGGCGGCTGTTTCGGTTTCGAATGCCGAGGGTCTGTCGGAAAGATAGGCGGAGAGGGAATTTATTCTGTCGATATACCTCGCGATAATCGTATCGCTTGCGGGCTCGCCGTCGAGCCTGAATTTTTCGTTGTACGAAAACACTTCGGGGGAGGTGAAAGTACCGACCCTTTTCCCCGCGCAGAGAAGTATTCGGGTAAGATATTCGCATACCGAGCCCTTGCCGTTCGTGCCCGCGACGTGAATTATTTTAAGTTTTTTTTCGGGAAATCCGCACATTTCAAGCAGGGCTTGCGTTCGCCCTATACCGAACTTACTGCCTGACTTTTCCTGCGATTTTACCCTTTCAATCGTACTGTTCATAACAAAAAAAGGGCGCAATTCAGCGCCCGAACCGATACTGTTTTAGGACGCAATACAGTTACCGCAGACCTTTACAAACCGCGAAAAAATTTTGCGGTTAAAATCTTTCGTGCCGAGGTTGTCCGACCTAAAGCCACTTTACGCAACTGTATTGGAATTATTATAGCACGCCGCGCAGAAGTTTGCAAGAATATTCGCGGAATTTTACGCAATACTATTGATATGTCCCTGATATTTATTAG
>JBJEUZ010000013.1:0-4942 GCA_051884095.1 Candidatus Coproplasma sp. | reverse complement strand
GTCCGATAGTTACATAATCGAATACGTCCGGGCGTACCTCGACCAAGTGGATAACGAAAGGATGCTGACGATTATAGCAACGCAATGTGAGGCTTTACTTCAGAAGCGCGAGACGGAGGGCAACGGATGAGCAAAATCGTAAAAGGCAAAAAAATCCGTTGCTTCTACGCCGAAACCGTGAGAGAGAAACCGACCAAAACCCATACGCGACACTTTATACACAGCAAGGATAGCGGTGGGTTCTGGGCGCATATTCGAGACCTGTCGCAAAGAGAAAAGCTCGCAAACGAATCGGTAGGACACCAAACCGTCGTGCAGATTATAGTAGGCTACAACCCCAAAATTCTGGACATGTGGGAACGCTTAACGATAATCGACGAGAAAGGGGTGTCCTACACGATACGTGAAAAGCCCGACGAATTCGAATACGCAAAGGAAGACTTAAAAATTACGGCTTACGCCTTCCGAGACGAAAAAGATTATACGGAGGATACGTATGACGGATAACGTGATAAAAGCCGAAAATGCGGCCGTAAAAGCGATAGAAACAGCATTCATAAACGCAGGCTGGTCTGACGGCTGGGGGCTGACAGACGACGAAGTTCGAGCCGCGCCCAGCCCTTTATTTTACCGAAATGAAACACCGGCGGTAGCTTCCGAAGCGAGGACGACCGTAGACGGGCAGACTCACTCGGTATATTGCATCTACAACATCATAGAAACGAAGCCGAACCACGCGGGAAACCGCCCGTCAAACTTTGACGTGACGGTCGCGCTTACGTTTTATTATGACGACCCGTTCCTGTTTTTCAGCGACGAGAAAGAAAGCCCCTTCGGGAAGTTTGCCGAAGTTCTGATGGATGAACTGGCAGACGGTCTCTGGACGATAAGCAGCGAGGGAGAAAGCCCGGTCCCTGCAACGGAAGACGGGCAGACCTACACGAACAGAAAGGTACTGTTCGTAAAAAATAATTTTTAAGGAGAAACAACATGCCTAAAAAAGTGGTACAGAAAATCATCAGTCGCGGCTTGCAAAACATTCTCACCCAGAGATTGAACGCAGAGTTCAACGGCTACGACACCAACCCCGTACAATGGCAGGGCGACACCGCACTCGTCTTCACTCCTACGCAGACGACTACGGAGATGCCCAGCGGGAATGACCCCGCGTGGGATGTCATCAAAGGCCCTGTGCTTGGCGACGTAGAGCTTACGCTTTACGACATCCCGGTCGAAAATATGGAAGACTTACTCGCAGTAAAATACAGCGAAGCCGACGGTGTATGCGTAGGCGACAGCGACGACGGAACCGTATGGCTTGGACTTTCGAGCGACAGGCTCATCAAGTCCGCTGCGGGCGAAAGCAAAAACAAACTCATCCTTTATAAAGTGCGTTTTGACCTTCCTGCGATTGACAGCAAGACGATATCGAAAGACGATAACGCCATCGCTGAATTGAAGTTGAAAGGTTACGCGTACCCCGTCTTCTTTGCGAAAGCAGATGGAAGCACGGGCAGAAGAACCTACGCCATCGTGAATAGCGTGAAGAACAAGGCGAAGTATGACGCGAATACCGAGAAAATCGTGTTCCCCGCCGAAGCGACAAGCGGTTCTTAAGGAGCGGTAGGTAATGGCTTTTAAGCGTTACCCCACGCGATACGTCCGCACTTACGAGTACAAAGACAAAGAAAGCGGGGAGGTAGATAATATTGTTTTTATGGCAAACGGCTACCTGTTCCCGCTTTTTAAGTCTTTTACGGGAGTTGAACTCGGTAAGGCTCTCGAAGACTACAAAAAAGGTTTGATGGGCGTAGTAAACAAAGACACGATGGAGGCCATCGCTAAATTTGAGACGGCGCAAGGGTCGGACGAAAAAATAGGCGTAGTGATGGCGAATTCCGAAGTGCTAATGACAGCATTCAAAGCAGCGCAGGATACAGATAACATAGTGGGCGGGCTTTCTTTAATTGAGGTTCTGCTCGTGATTATGCGCGTTTGCGCACTTCCCGAAGCGGACCACGCGGAAGCACTCGCCGTGGGGATAGAACTTCTCCCGCAAGAGATATACGAAGACCCGCAATTCGCTTTTGAACTGCTCAACATGGCGATGGAATACGACAACCACGCAAAAAAAAACTCCACGTTCCGGAAAAGCTGAATAAAAGCGAGACCGTGAAGAAGTACGGGATGACCAGCTACCTTTTATACGCGCTCGCGCAGATGGGGTTTAAGGTGGACATTCTAAAATACGGGATGAACGTCGTAATGGACGTAATAAACCTTTCGGTTGACCTTCACGAAAGAGGACACAACGAAACCGCCGATTATATCGACTTATCGGAACCGGTGGAAATGGAGGGGTAGTATGAGCTGGAACGACGGCATCACCAAAGAAATGTCGGAGTTTTTGGACGGGTTAAGCGACGTAGGCACGAAAGCACGCAAAGTGGGAGAACAAGTCATAGATGAAGAAGTTCGCGAATTCTCGAACCGTGTGGTGCCTAAAATCCCCGTTAAAACGGGCGGTCTTAAAGCGGCTTATAAAGAAACAAAGATAACCGACAACGGAAAGAACTGGTATGGCTATGAAGTGGGGTTCGAGGGCAACGCGCCAAACGGAGAACCCTACGAAAAGATAGCGAACATCCAGAACTACGGAACGCCTCGACGCGCGGGTTCGTTCTTCATCACGAATGCTGTAAAGAAGTTAAAAGGGATGAGCGACCGAATCGAAGCGCGAATTGAAGCGGAGATTTCCAAGAGGACGGAATAGTCCTCTACTTGCAAGCCAAGGGCGCGTAAACGTGACCGGGTTCAACTCCCGGGGCTTGCACCACAAATAGAAACAGGAGGGAAGTATGGCAAAAATAGGGCGTAGCTTTGACGAGTTAGACCAGAAGATAAAACAATTCAATACGAGCTTGAAAGGCGCGGATAAACAGGTAAAAGAACTCGATAAAAGCCTGAAACTCAACCCCGGAAGCGTGGACACAGTAAGACAGAAATATACCCTTCTGTCGCAAAATTTACAAACAAACGCGCAGAAAATAGCTGCCCTTCAGGAAAAGCAAAAACGCTTGACGGCAGACTACGAAACCGGGGCGATAACGCAGGATACGTATAACCGACAGCTCGCCAAGACGGCGCTGGAACTCGAAAAAGCGGAGCGTGAGACTAAAGAATTAAATGCACAACTTCAACAGCAAAACGCGGCCATAAGAGATGCAAAGTTCACGAAGCTGACCGACGGGCTTACCAAAGTAGAGAACGTGGCAAACAAGGCATCTGTAGCAACGCTCGCTGTAGTAGCAGCGTTGACCGCACTCGTGGCATCAGCCATAAAAGCGGGGGACGAATTATCAGACACGGCTACTCACTTTGGAACAAGCGTGGAAGAATTGCAACTATGGCAGAATAGACTCGGAATGCTTGCGAAAGACCAAGAAGCATACACCAAATCGCTGGAAAAGGTAGGTTCGGTTTTAACGTCTATCACAGCAGGCAGAGGCGCAAGATACCTGACCTACCTTGAAAAGTTAGGAATTGCGCAGGAAGACTTGAATGGTAAATCGAACGGGGAAGTCTTCGACATGATATACAACGGACTTCGTAATGTTACGGATGCGACAGACCGCGCCACCATAGCGCAAGGCTTACTCGGCGATACTGGTCTTGAAATCGCAGTAATAGCAGGAACGGAGCAGGAATCGATAAATGCATTAGACGAGGCATTGATAGCGAACGGCATCATAACATCCGAACAGGCAAAGTACGCAGACGAGGCCGCAAATAAAATGCTTGCCTTAAAACAACAGTTCCAAGCGAACAGTATGGAGCTGATGGTGGCTTTGATGCCTGCGTTTGAAACACTCGTCCAGCTTTTACAAACGACCGTAATCCCGTGGCTTACAACCCTCGCGAATTGGCTCGGCGGGCTTTCCACCGGGGAGATGAAAATGCTAATGGTACTACTCGGCATAATTATCGTACTGCCGAAAATCATAACACTTGTAAAAGGCGTAGTGACCGTTATGCAAATGATAAATGCGGCCAAAGCAGCGCACGTCGCAGCGACAGGCGCACAGACGGCAGCAATGGCAGGGCTGAACGCGGTGTCCACGCCGTGGCTTGGAATTATCATGGCGATTTCAATGGCGTTATTGCTTTTGATACAGATTATAAGCTGGTTTGTGGGCGGTTCTAATGCAGCCATAGACAACGCAAACGAAATGCTTGCAAAAATGGACGAGATAGACACGAAAGCGTCGTCTATGGGCTATGACGCAGAATACAGCGCAGAAGCGACCTACGACACAAATACGCACAAAACGGTGGATATAAACCTCGACGTGAACGCGACGGGGGACGGCACCGAAGTGAGTGAAGAAAATGCAGAGATTATAGCGGACAATCTGGAAGAAAAAATACTCGTTGACCTTTTGAACCAAGGGATGGGAGCAGTAGTCCGCTAAAGGAGACGGAATGAGACCTACACTATGGCTTAAAAACGACGACGGCGACATCTGGAACCTTCGTCCACGTCAACTGATGACGGAAGAATACTCGTCCTTTTTTGCAACGCTCGACGGAACAGGGTTCGAGACCAAGCTGAAAGTGGCGCGAGTGAAAAATGACTTCGTTATAACGGAGGAGACCCCGCAGCAGATAACCATCACGGGAACGATGTACTTCAGAAGCCCCGTGAATATGCAAAGGTTCGGCGAGTTCGTAGGAGATTACACGAAGACGGTCCGCCTTTTCTACGACCCCAGCGGTAAGATAGACCCGCGCTCCCAGCTTGACAGTCCGTGGTACAAACACGTCAGGGTGACGAAGCTCTCGAGCGGTGAGCAAGACTTAAAGACGGGGTTCTGGATTTGCAAAATGGTTTTTACACCGTTATCAGCAATGTGGAGACGAGACACAACGGTGGCAAGTTCAA
>JBJEUZ010000012.1:0-4948 GCA_051884095.1 Candidatus Coproplasma sp. | reverse complement strand
CAGGCGGCGAACCGAAAGTTTTCGGTTCGCCGCTTAATTATAAAACAATGTTTTAATTGACTGAAAACGCGTAATGTACTATAATATATAAAATAACTGTATCGGCTAAGGAAAAGCTATGAGAATTGTAATTAAAATCGGCACGTCAACGCTTGCGCATTCCACGGGTAAACTCAATATCCGCCTTGCGGAGGAGCTGTGCAAGGTTATAAGCGATATAAAAAATGCGGGACATGAAGTGATTATCGTGTCCTCGGGCGCGATAGGAATGGGAGTGAGCAAGCTATCGTTGGGTAAAAGACCTACGGATATGCCCACCAAACAGGCTGCGGCAGCGGTCGGTCAGTGCGAGCTTATGTATACATACGACAGGTTGTTTTCCGAATACGGGCACACCGTCGCGCAGATACTAATAACTGGCGACGACGTTGAAAACGAAGAACGCAAGGTGCACTTCATAAATACGACCGAACGCCTTTTGCAACTCGGCGCGTTGCCCGTGATAAACGAAAACGATACGGTTGCCACCGCAGAAATTGCCGTGGGCGACAACGACACTCTTGCGGCAATCGTAGCGGTTTCAGTCAGAGCCGAGCTGTTAATTCTTCTCTCCGACATAGACGGACTTTATTCCGCCGACCCCAAAAAGGACGAAAACGCAACTCTGATTACCGAAGTCGAAAGCATTGACGACAAAATAATTTCGCTTGCGGGCGGCGCGGGCAGTTCGCTTGGAACGGGCGGTATGGCAACCAAAATCAGGGCGGCACAAATTTGCACGGCAAGCGGCGCGGATATGGTAATTGCCAACGGCGCGCGCCCCGAAAATTTATACGATATACTTGACGGTAAGCGCACAGGAACGCGTTTTAAAGGTGTAAAATGATTACTACTCAAGAAATTTTAATTAAAGCCAAGGCGGCAAAGTCCGACTTTTCTCAACTTTCGGAGAGCGATAAAAACGCCGCGCTCAATGCAATAGCCGATTCGCTTGAAGAGAGCGCGGACGACATACTTTATGAAAACTCTATCGACTTGCAGGAGGCGAGAGGCGTAATTTCGGACGTCATGCTGGACAGGCTCGCCTTGAGCCGCGAAAGAATCGCCGATATGGCAAACGGCGTCAGGGCGGTTGCTTGCCTTCCCGACCCGGTGGGTGAAATATTGTCTGAATATACTCGCCCCGACGGCTTGAATATCTGCAAAATTTCGGTTCCTCTCGGCGTTGTGGCTATCATATACGAGAGCCGCCCCAACGTTACCTCAGACGCCGCCGCGCTGTGCTTGAAGAGCGGTAACGTCTGCGTCCTTCGTACGGGCAAGGAAGCGCACCGCTCCGCTTCGGCAATAGTCAAGGCGATGAGGGCGGGACTTAAAGAGACGAACTTCAACCCCGACGCGATAAATTTAATCGAAGACACTTCGCGCAACAGCGCGAACGAGCTGATGGCGGCTGTAGGCTACGTCGATTTACTCATTCCGCGCGGTGGAGCGGGACTGATTAAGGCGTGCGTTGAAAATGCAAAGGTTCCATGCATTCAGACGGGTACGGGCATTTGTCACGTGTACGTGGATGAATATGCGGATTTCGAAAAGGCGTTGAAGATTATTCTCAACGCAAAGTGCAGTCGACCTTCGGTGTGCAACGCAATGGAAGTCTGCCTTGTCGACGAGGCGATATGCGGGGAATTTTTGCCGAGATTATGGCAAACGCTGGTGGAAAACAGGAAGGAAAAGCCGGTTGAATTAAGGCTTGACGAGAGAGCTTTTGCCGTTTTAGGCGGCAAGCCCAACTGCAAGAGAGCCGAAATAGGCGACTTCGATACGGAATTTCTCGACTATAAAATGGCAGTTGGGGTGGTAGGCGGCGTAGAGGAGGCAATAGAGCATATCTCCTTGCACTCAACCGGTCACAGCGAAAGTATAGTTACTGAAAACAACCAAAATGCACTGCGCTTTACGCGCGCCGTAGACAGCGCGGCTGTTTACGTAAACGCGTCTACGCGCTTTACCGACGGAGGTCAATTCGGACTCGGTTGCGAGATGGGAATTTCCACCCAAAAACTGCACGCAAGGGGACCTATGGGACTTAAAGAGCTTACTACTTACAAGTACGTCGTCAAGGGTGATGGGAACGTAAGATAATCAATAGAAAAACTGTAAAGCCGACGCATTTGCGTCGGCTTTCACGTTTCATAACATTGACAAAATAACGCTGAGCTGATAGAATATAGTGAGTAAAATATATAGGAGATTTGCCCTAATGTTTGACGTCTTTATCACATCTGTAAACGCAGTCATACCTATTGTGTTGCTGATACTTTTAGGTTATCTTTTAAAACGTTTTAAGTTTATAAACGATAACTTTGTAAAAATCGGAAACAAATTTGTCTTCAAAGTTTGTTTGCCCTGTATGTTGTTCGTAAATATTTACGACAGCATGAACAGTTTTGCAGATATCCGCTGGGACGTCGTAATTTATGCGGTTATTATGATATGTTTAATCTTTGCGCTCGGCCTTTTAACCGCGATTCTTACAACCAAGGAAAGCAAGCGTAGGGGCGTTATTCTGCAGTGTTCGTTCCGCAGTAATTTTGCCATTATCGGTCTGACTCTGGTTGAAAGGTTGGGCGGCGATACGGGTATAGCGGGTATTGTTTCGGCGTTCTCCATTCCCGTTTTCAATATATTAGCAGTCGTAGCGCTATCGATATTTGTAAGCGGCGATACGCTTGACGAAACCAGCTTGCAGGCAAATGCCGAAGGACAAGCTCAAACCCCTATTGCAAAGCCTGAAAAAAAACACAACGTAAAGGGAATAATTTTAAATATAATCAAGAACCCTTTAATTATAGGCGTTGTAGTGGGACTTGTATTTGTTGGTATCAGAGAGTTAGAACGCGCAGTATGCGGCGGCGAAACGCCTTTCCGCTTCGATACGCAATTAAAGTTCCTCTATACCGCGGTCAAAGATTTAAAAGCGATAGCGTCGCCTCTTGCGCTGATAGTTCTCGGCGGTCAGTTCGAGTTTTCGGCAGTTAAGGGCATGACAAAGGAAATAGTCGTCGCTTCCGCTTGGCGTATAGTATTGGCGCCGCTTCTCGGCATAGGCGTTGCGATTCTTTTAAGCGAGTTTACTCCTCTGTTCAGCTTCGGACCCGAAATTTATCCTACGCTTATCGCTCTCTTCGGTACTCCCGTAGCTGTTTCAAGCGCCATTATGGCCGGTCAAATGAATAACGACGAACAGCTGGCAACGCAACTTGTCGTATGGACGAGTATTTGCTCTATTGCCACTATTTTCCTCACCGTATTTATGCTTATGTCGTTCGGGCTTATCGTGGTTTAAAATGAATATTCTTGCTATAACTTCGCGCAGCGTATGCGTGGAAATCGAAAATTCAACGCCTTATTTCAGTAAGGAAAAATTCGCCGTTAAGCTCAACGGTCAGCTGGTCGCGACGGAGGAAAGAAACGTTTTTTCGCTGTTCGGGTTACAGCCTGATACCGAGTATTCGCTCTCCGCGTACGGAAAAGAGATAAAGTTTATTACCCAAAGCGAAAGTGCGTGCTTTAACGTGCGCGATTTCAACGCATTCGGCGACGGGGTTCACGACGATACGCCTGCGTTTACTGCGGCTATATCTTGTCTTCCCGAAGGAGGCACGCTATATGTACCTGCAGGTACGTATTTTATTACTCCGCTGTTTTTAAAGAGTAATATAACGCTGTATCTTGAAAAGGGTGCGACGCTGCTGGCAAATCCCGAACGCACGGCTTATCCTACGCTGCCCGGGCTCATCGGGGATATTAACCTTGGCACGTGGCAAGGGGAAGAGGTAACGTGTTTTGCCTCTTTAATTACGGCATATAAGGCGGTTAATCTCAAAATCGTCGGCGAGGGCATAATAGATTGCAACGCGTTGAACGGAGATTGGTACGTTAACCACAGAGTAAAGCGCATAGCTTGGCGCCCCTTCGGAATATTTTTCAACCGTTGCAAAGACGTGCTTTTGCAGGGCGTAACAGTAAAGGATACTCCCAGTTGGAACGTTCATCCGTATTTCAGTAAAGACGTCAAGTTGTACGACTTAAAGCTGTTCAATACTCCCAGTATGCCGACTACCGACGGCATAGATCCCGATACGTGCGACGGGGTGGAGATTGTCGGCGTAAAAATTTCGGTTGGCGACGACTGTATAGCAATAAAATCGGGCACTTTTGAACAGGCTAAAAAATATTCTCTTCCCTGCAAAAACGTCGTAATACGCAACTGCCATATGTGCGAAGGGCATGGCGGCGTTGTGTTCGGCAGCGAGCTTTCGGGCGGTATTTATAACGTTAAGGTAACAAAATGTCTTTTTGAAGGTACCGACAGGGGATTGAGAATTAAGACCCGCAGAGGTAGAGGAAGATTCGGCATTACAGACAACATTGTCTTTGACGACATAGAGATGAAAAACGTAAAGGTGCCGTTCGTAGTTAATATGTACTACAATATGGGCGACGAGACGGGACATACCGAGTACGTCTACACGACCGAAAAACTTCCCGTAGACGAAAGAACGCCATATATCGGCAATTTTGCTTTCAGCAATATGAACTGCACGGGCGTGGAGTATTGCGCGGGCGCGTTCTACGGCTTGCCTGAAGCGCCTATCGGTGAAGTAAGTTTTGAAAACGTCAAGTTTTCTTACGACAATTCTGCGCAGGCAGGCTTTCCCGATATGAAAGAGATTAACCAAAAGGTCAAAAACGGAGGACTGTATTTTCAGTTTGTAGATAGCGTAAGGCTTAATAACGTAGATATAAGCGAACCTGACGGCGAGCCTGTCATCTGCGAGGGAGTTAAAAAATTTTTGGAGGAATAATAAAATATGAATTTTTCAGCGCGTGACCTATCTTATGTGGGCGTGTTTGATAGTAAGGTGGATTTTTTTGAAGGTAT
>JBJEUZ010000011.1:0-22505 GCA_051884095.1 Candidatus Coproplasma sp. | reverse complement strand
CCCTCGATATAGAAGGATACAAGCGTAAGTCTTACCGATTCGCCCACGTAACCGTCGGAATTTTCAATGCCGGGCGTAAGGGAGGTATCGGGATAAACCGTCTTATATTCTTCCAAAAGCGCGGTATATACCTCGCTTTCTGTAAAGGTAGTATTTTTAGATTTGTTGTAGTGATTGGCAAACGCCGAAAAATCTACCTTGTAATCGGTTTCGGTGTTGCCGTTCTTGTCGGTTATTTCAACGGGTATTAAAAATCCGTCGTTCTCGGTGTCGGTTTCGTCAAGAATAAACGTGGTAACAACGCCGTTATAGGCGTTTACCATATCGTTGTAGCTTTCAAGGTTGGCGTACTGCGAATAGGTGGAGAACGCGTTGAAAACGATAATGAATATTACCAGCGAAACTATCATAGGCAGGCACGCGCCGAACATGGAATAGCCGCTCTTTTTCTGCAGCTCCATAACCTTCTGACTGTACATATTCTTGTCGTTGGCGTACTGCTTTTGCAGTTTTTCCATCTGCGGCCTCATCTTTTCCATGATGAGAGCCTGCTTTTTGGTCTTTACTCTCGAATATATGTCCAGAGGAAGGACTATGGTCTTTAAGATGAGGGTAAACACTATAATGCCCACGCCTATAATGCCTATACCTTCTATAAGCCATCTTATAATCTGTCCTATCCAGTTGAGGTCTATCGAAGCTATGGACTTGACGCCGTAGCCGAGAACGCCTGTAGATTGTGCTAATAAATTCATTTTCTGTTTTTCGGGGCTATAAAACCCATCTTACCTTAAAATAATTTTCCGGCGCGGGGTCGTATCCGCCGTGGGAAAAGGGGTTACATCTCAAAATTCTCCACGTTCCCAGCAGTAGTCCTATAATTACGCCGTGATTGTTTAAACACCTGAGGGTATATTCCGAGCAAGTAGGCTCGTAAAGGCAGGTATGGCGCGAAAGCGTGCGCTGATAGAGTATTATCAGCCGCATAATTATCATTCTTAAATACGGCTTAAACACCCTCTTTCTTAAAAATTTATAAAGTTTTTTTAATTCCTGCATTGGGAGTTTAACCTCTTGAAGCAGGTCAATAACGATTTTTCAATCTCTTCGAAGGAATATTCTTCCTGAACTTTAGGCATAACCACGATTGAAAAATTTTCAGATAAAATTGCTACGTTTTTATCGTAAGCCGCGCGAATCAGCCGCTTTATCCTGTTCCTTTTAACTGCTTTACCGTGCTTTTTAGACAGGGCTATACCCATAATCTGCCTGTCCGACGGAACGTACAATAACGTTATACAAGGGGAAAAAACTCTTTTTCCCCTTCTGAATAACTTCTGAAAGTCCGTATTTTTTTTCAGTCTCACGTAATTCATACGCAATCTCCTGAACGTTAAAGCGGCGCGCGATTATGCGCTGAGATTAAAAATTTAAGCGCTTAACTTTTTGCGGCCCTTATTTCTTCTTCTCTTGAGCACCTTTCTTCCTGCGGTCGTAGCCATTCTCTTTCTGAAGCCGTGAACCTTGCTTCTCTGTCTCTTTTTGGGTTGATAAGTTCTTTTCATTTTTTTTCTCCTAAGGCTTTCCTTAACTCTTCGGCTATATCCTTTACGGAAGTTTTATCTTTTATTTAATAAAACTTTTAAATTTCTTTCCGTAAAATCATATAAGACTTCAAGTCTTTGGCAAAGCGTTGATTTTTATACTCTTTTATTTATTAATTCCGGATGCGTTAAAAATTAAAAATTTTCCGAAAAGTCTTTTTTTATTATACTTTTATTTTTTTTAACTTGTCAAGCGTTATTCGCCGTCCTTACGGGTAAAATTAAATACAATACGTTTTTATTTTGCTCGTTTTCGCAAATAAACGGCTGAACCTGATTGTTGAAAGACATAACCACTGTATCCTCTTCCAGGGCGTTTATCGCTTCTATTATAAATTTGGAATTCATTGCAATCTTTAAATCTTTTCCGTCTACGTCGGCCTTTACGGGTTCCTGAACGTTTCCTATCTCGGAATTGGAAGAAATTTCTATCTTCCCCGAAGATATATCCATAATAATCAGGCTGTTCTTGTCGTTTCTTACAAGTATAGCCGCGCGCTCGATAGATGCCTTAAGCGAATTTTTATCCACCTTTACCGTGGTTATAAAGGTCTTGGGAATGATGTTGTCCTTCTTTATAAAGTCGCCGTTGTACAGGCGGGAGGTAAGAACGGTGTCCTCAACGCAGACTAAAATCAATCCGCGCTGCACCTTAAGCTGTGTTTCGCCGTCGCCTGCGGGCATCATCTTTTCAATCTCGTTGAGAGTCCTTGCGGGGCATACTATCTCCATATCGCCGCTGGCGGAAATTACCTTTCCCTTTGCGGTGGCAAGCCTGAACCCGTCGAGAGAGGTTACAAAGATATCTTCGCCGCTTATAATCATCTGACAACCCTTTAAAATGGGGCGGGAATCGTCGGTTGCGCAGCAGAACGAAGTGCCGGAAATCAGCTTTTTAAGCTCTTCCGTCTTTAAAGTGAAATAATTCTCGTCTATGTCTATGTCCACCTTGGGGAAGTCCTCGGCGGCGAGAATCTGCATAGAAGTCTGGCTGTCGGCGTACATTATTTCCATCTTTCCGTCCTCGGCGGAAAGGGTTATCTGAACGCCCTCCAGCTTTTTAATAAAATCTGCAAAATATCTGCCGGGGACGCATAGCTCGCCCTCTTCGTAAATTTCGCTCTTTATCTTTTTCTGAATAGAAATCTCTCCGTCGGTGGCGGTCAAAGTCAGGCTGTCGTTATGGGCGGAAAGTTTTATGCATTCCATTACGGGCACGGTGGTCTTTGTGGCGCAAGCCTTAACGACCTTCAATACAGCGTCCGATAAATCTATTCCTTCGCAAACCAGTTTCATAAGTTTCCCCTAAAAAATCTTTATTTGATGATTGATTATTTATTATATTAAAAAGGTTAAATGGTAGTATTATTAGTAGGCAGCGTTCAAATGTTGATAACTTTTAAAATGACGTCCAAACTTTTATATTACATTAATATAATAACAAAAAACTAATTAAAAAGCAACAAAATAAGGGCAGTTATAGTGTTGATAAAGCGGCTTTTTTTGAGTGCAAAACTATGTCGATTGTTTGTTGATAAGTTGATAGTTTTTGATGAAAATTTTAAGAATAAAAAAATTTTTTGTAGAAATTTGATTTTTTAAGGGTTTATCGACATAAAATTGTTCATTGTTCATAACTTTATGCACTTTTCAAATATTGATTTTAATTAAATTTGGTGCTATAATAAAAAAAGTTATGGATATTAATTTTTACTTGGAAAAAATTAAGGGTGAATATTTAGCTGAATTTGAAAAACTGTATAAAATGCTCTCTGACCGCAATAAAATCTGCAATCTGACGGCAATCTGCGAACGGGAAGAGGTATTTTTAAAACATTTTTTAGACAGCGTTGTCGGCGAAAAATATTTTTTGCCCGATTCAAACGTTGCCGAAATCGGGTCGGGAGGCGGCTTTCCGTCTATTCCTTTAAAGATTGTTCGTCCCGATTTGGCATTCACCTTGATAGAGAGCACGGGAAAAAAGTGCAAATATCTTCAAGACGTTGTTGATAACTTTAATTTTAAAAATATGAACGTAAAAAATATCCGTGCGGAGGACGGAGCGAGGGATATAAATCTCCGCGAAAAGTTCGACGTTTCAACCGCACGCGCGGTGGCAAGACTGAATACCTTGTGCGAATACTGCATGCCGTACGTTAAGGTTGGCGGAAGATTTATTGCTTACAAGGGCGACGCGGACGAGGAGCTTAAGGAGGCTGAAAAGGCGATTAAGGTTCTGGGCGGAGAGTTAGAGTGCGTGGAAAAGTACTCAATCTTGGGCGGAGATAAGCGTACGCTCATAATAGTTAAAAAAATTAAGCCCACGCCGGAAAAATATCCCCGCGGAAACGGCAAGGAGAGAAAACAGCCGATTTAAAAATTTTGTAAAATTTTTTTAAAATTTAGCCGTTAGAATTAATTAAAAATATCGGCAGTATCTTAGTTGAAAAAATTAAAGGCGGCAACTTAAAATTTATGGGTGAAATATGTTGTGCGCTTACCGGGCACAGAAATCTCAACGGCGAGTTGGACTGTGAACTTCTTGAAAGAGCGTTGATAAACTTAATAGAGAGCAGGGGCGTTACGACCTTTTATAACGGAATGGCAAAGGGATTCGATCTGGAATCAGCTAAAATTATTATAAAGCTGAAAAAGAGGTACGAAATAAAACTTATCGCCTGCGTTCCGTGCAGAGGTCAGGAAAGAGCCTTTACCGAAAGGCAAAAACTTGACTATTACAACGTACTTTCCGCATGCGACGACGAGGTAGTGCTTTCTGAAAACTATTACGTCGGCTGTATGCAGGCGCGAGACAGATATATGGTGGATAATTCGTCCATAGTTCTCGCCTTTTTGCGGGAGTTAAAGGGCGGAACCTATTACACCGTAAGCTATGCGGAGCGTATGGGAAAAGAGCTGTATATTATTTGATTACCCCCTAAGTATTGCCCGATTATCGCCTATTTTATAAAAAACAAAATATTATTTATTGTAAATTACCCCAGCACTATGCCGCAGTTAACGCTGTTTTTAAATAATCGGCTGTTCAGTAAGTTTTTATTTTACCCCTATATTATGCCGCAATTAACGGTTAAAATTGCAAATGAATACGCCGATAAAAAAGAAAAAAGTCTTACCGATACATTTTTATAAGTTATTACTTTTTGTAAATCAAACGCCGCAACTTCAAGTTGCGGCGTTAATTATTTAATATAGGAAATATTAAGCTATCGGAATCATTTTACAATCTTTATGTTTTCCGCGCGCTGTTCCTCTATCGCTCCCTTGGTCTGAATAAAGTCGGTGAGATATGCGGCGATTCCGTCGGAAATTATCTGCGCCATTCTGAATACCATATTGAGCCTCGTGGATGAAAACAGCGTATAGTTGAACATAGTTTTTTCGGCAACGATGCCCATAACCGAAACGTCTCCTACCCTTGTCAGATTTTTATTCGCACCGCTGCCCGGTTTAAGTCCGCGTTTAATAATTTTTATTAACCCTATATCCCCCGCGGTTCCGACAGCTGCGTCGACCGCGATTATCGGACAGTTAGGATGGGTCTGCCTTATAAACTCGTTCATATATTTTACTTCGTGGGCGGTTATGGGTCTTGCAAGCGTGCCGTAGACGTAGATATTCAGCGCCCTTAATTTATTTTTTAGCATGGTACCAACCAGCGGTCCGAGAGAATCGCCCACCGACAAGTCGCTGCCCACGCAGAGTATTACGGGCGTCAGAGAATTTTGAGGCATTATTCTCTTCAGAGCTATAACTTCTCCGTCCGCCGCCATAGTGTTGTAAAGGTTAAAAGAAAATTCCATAATCAAAAGGTTTTAGTTTGTGTCTATTTATAAGCTGTAAGGAAAAATATATAAAGTAGAATCTTATAAATTTTAAAGAAAGTTTTTCCTTCGAATAAAAGTCAGGTTAAATTCTGCGCTTGCAGAACGCTTATGTTATTGACGGTCAATTAAAAAGTTATACAGCCTTAATTAATTTTTACCAATGCTTCCAACTTTATAAAAAAATGCTTGAATAGTGACGAGACGTTACTAATGAATTTTTGCTTGACTAGTGACGAATAAATCAAGAGTTATCGCAATTAAGAAACATGATGCAACGGGTTGTTGCTTGACTGGTGACAAGCAAATCAAGCAATAAAGTATTTAAGATATTCGATGCAACAGTTTGTTGCCGTTGTCGTTGCGCTTAAATATAACTCATAAAGCATATACTAATATTCAGACGCATTATAAACCCATGATTTTTTCGTAGTGCAAAACGTACAGAAAAAATACTGCCGAATACACAGAAAAACACTCCCGTCTGTTTTCACCTTATGCCAAAAATAAAATTTTTGTCGTCACTCAAAATATATCGCGAGTCGGTAGTATATTTTTGTCAACAATTAAACAATTAAATATTATTAAGCATAATTTTTTTAAACAGAAAAAAACAACAAATTTAACCTAGCGCCGCCAATTTTTCTACAGCGCTAAACTTATCGGCGCAAAAATTAAAACGCTGCGCAAACAAATAACGATCGAGTAGGAAAAAGACCTCGATTTTGCCGAGTTATCAACAATTAATCAACAATTCAACAACGGTGTTGTAGATAATACTGCTTAAAATTTAGTTATAACGGCTAAAATTACGCTTGTTTTATTGACAAAAACGGATAATTTTGAACTTTGTATCTTACGTATAGTCAAATGTTCAAAACTTTTCAACAGTTTATCAACAAAATCTATCAGTTTTGAACAATGACAAAACGGTGTTAATCAGGCAAAAATAAAACAATTAATAATATGTGCGTTCGTGTTCCACGTGAAACATTAAAAACGTAAAAAAATTTGTAGAATGTTTCCCGTGAAACTAATTTTAATAAAATTTTAAAATGCGCTTATTAATTAAATGTTAAAATTAATGTATAATTTTTTAAAAATAATTTCACGTGGAACTAAAAAATACAGGTGAAAACTGTGTAAAATTTACGTGTCGCGCCAAGAAAGGACAAAAAAACACTTGAAAACAACCTGATAGTATGATAAAATAATGCTATCGCAATAAATATTTTGACTGCGGGCGCTAGTCCGCGAAAGAGGTAACCGATTTGAACAAGAAAAGCAGAATTGTAATGTGGGTGGTTATCCTGTTGCTGTCTATTGCGGCAATATCGGTAATAGTCATATCCACACTGAACGGCGGAGCTAAGCAGGTTTCGTACAGCGATATCCGCGACTACGCAAACAATGCTCAGTATCACGTAGTTGACGGAAAGGTTTACGACGGCAATAATGAGTTGGCTGGCGAAGGCTACGCAATAGACGCCGACGGCAATATCACCTATAACGGCGAAAAAATAGTCGTTTTGACAAGGATTCAATTCGACCAATACAAACTCAACGGCTATGTAAATAGGAACGGTAAGGAAGTAAGGGCGTATTACTGTTACGCCGGCTCCTTCTACAGCGACGCCAACAATCCCGACTCTCAGGTAAACGTCTGGGCTGATTACGGAATAGCTATCGAGTACACAAACCCCAACTCCGGCAGTATCTGGTCTACCGTGTTTTCATACGCGGGACTTATATTAATGTGCGTAGTGTTCTGGCTGATTATCCGCTCGACGGCGGGCGGCACGGGCAAGGCTATGAGCTTTGCAAAGACCAAGGCGCGCGTTTCAACCAACGTTAAGGTTCGCTTCTCCGACGTTGCAGGCGCCGAGGAAGAGAAGGTAGAACTTGCAGAAGTAGTAGAATTTTTAAAGCAGCCCAAAAAATTTGCAGATCTTGGCGCAAGAATTCCCAAGGGCGTGTTGCTTGTAGGCCCTCCGGGAACAGGTAAGACCCTTTTTGCAAAAGCCGTTGCGGGCGAAGCGGGCGTTCCGTTCTTCTCGGTTTCGGGTTCCGACTTCGTTGAAATGTACGTCGGCGTGGGCGCTTCGCGTGTGCGCGACTTATTTGAAATGGCTAAAAAGAACCAGCCTTGCATAATATTCATAGACGAAATCGACGCGGTCGGCAGACACAGAGGCGCCGGCTTAGGCGGCGGCAACGACGAGCGCGAGCAGACCCTTAACCAGATTCTGGTTGAAATGGACGGCTTCGAGAGCAACGTCGGCGTAATAGTAATTGCGGCGACCAACCGTGCGGATATCCTCGACCCCGCGCTTATGCGTCCCGGTCGTTTCGACAGACAAATTTACGTCAACCTTCCCGACGTTAAGGGCAGGGAACAGATATTAAAGGTTCACGCGCGCAATAAACCCATGGCGCAGGACGTCAATTTCAAGACGGTTGCAAGACTTACCGTAGGCTTCTCGGGTGCGGACCTTGCAAACCTTTTAAACGAAGCGGCGATACTCGCCGCGAGAGCGGATAAAAAATTCATAACCAACGCCGAACTGTTTGAGAGTATTGATAAAATTACAATGGGGCCTGCAAAGAAGAGCAAGGTCGTAACCGAATCTGACAAGAGGCTAACCGCCTTCCACGAATCGGGACACTGTATTTTAGCAAAACTTTGCCCCAACTGCGACCCCGTGCACGAGGTTACGATTATTCCCCGCGGCAACGCAGGCGGCTTTACAATGACCCGTCCGGAATCGGATAAGGCGTACTATTCAAAAAATTATCTTTTAGACGATATCTGTATGGCGCTCGGCGGCAGAGTTGCCGAAGAGCTGGTTATTCACGATATTTCGTCCGGCGCAATGGGCGACATCAAGCAGGCAACCAAGTTCGCGCGCGCTATGGTAACCGAATTCGGTATGAGCGACAAGCTCGGACTTGTGTGCTACAACGACGATTCTCAGCCCGTATTTATCGGTAAGGATATGGCGACGCAGAACCCTTATTCTGAAGAGACGGCAAAACTTATCGACGACGAAGTGAGAGAAATTATATCCGCGCAGCACGAGCGCGCAAGAAAACTTCTGAGTGAAAACAGGAGCGTTTTGGACAATATGGCGCGCGTGCTTATCGAGCGTGAGACCATCTACACCGAAGAGGTAGAAATGCTGCTTGAAGGAAAGACTTATAGCGAAGTAATAGAATATATGGACGCGCACGACAACGAGTCGCACGGAAACCCGTTCAAGAGATTCGATCAATAAACGTGACGTAAACGTGACGTTTAATCCGAGTATCTTAATTGCTTGCGCGCTTGATTGACTTATCACAAGTCAAACTATCGAGCAATTAAGAAACCTGATGCAACGGAACGTTGCCGTTGCTTGACTGGTGACGAGCAAATCAAGCTACCGAGTAATTAAGAAACTAAGTCAAGGCTGTGCTTTGTTTCACGTTAAACAATGACTTAGTATCTTAAATATAACGTAGATTTTAAAACTTTATAATAAACCTGACTGTCGCCCGGAAGGTTTCCGCGGCGATTGTCAGGCGAAAAAAATTTCTTTCTGCATTGTTTATTTTTTGCAGGACGTAGAGATATTATGGGAAAAGTAGTTTCTTTTACAAACAAAAAGGGCGGCGTAGGTAAAACTACGACGGTAGTCAATATGGCGGCGTACTGCGCCGACTTAGGCAAGCGTGTTTTGCTGATTGACCTGGACAGTCAGGGCAACGCCACGACAGGTCTTGGCTTTTCTAAGAGCGCGCTCAAAAAATCAGTCTACAGCGTGCTTATCGACGACGACAAGATTTCCAATAACATTCTTCCGACCGAGGTTCCGCTTTTAGACATTCTTCCTGCAAACGTCGACCTGACCGGCGCGGAAGTGGATATAGTCTATAAGCGCAGCCGCGAACAGATTTTAAAGAACGCGCTTAAAGAGGTCAAAAACAATTACGATTACATATTTATCGACTGTCCGCCGTCGCTGGGACTTTTAACGATAAACGCATGGGTTGCGTCCGATTCGGTTATGATACCGATGCAGGGCGAGTATTACGCCCTGGAGGGCGTGAGCCAGCTTATGAATACCATAGCGCTGGTCAAACAGCACCTCAACCCCAATCTGGTCATAGAGGGGGTTGTGATTACTATGTACGACAGCAGGGCGACCATATCCAAGCAGATTGCGGCGGAGATAAAAAAGTTCTTCAAAAGCAAGCTGTACGAAATTATCATACCGCGCAACGTTCGCCTTTCCGAAGCGCCCAGCCACGGCAAGCCGATAATGCTTTACGACCCCAAGTGCGTGGGCGCGCGCGCGTATAAGGCGCTCGCGGAAGAGTTTTTGTCGCGCCAGAAATAACCTAAAAAAATAACTTAAAAGATAAACCGGGTTCCGAAAATTTTAGCACAGCGGCTTAGGCATATATAGGACAAAAATGCGTGTTTTCGGCTTAATTGCGCTGTTATGGTTGGGCGTAGGTTGCGTTAAGACGCAGTTGCACTGCTTTGAATAATGCGCAGTAGGTTTGTTCGGCAAAGAGATTATAATGGCGGACAAAAACAAATTAATTTAATAATACAGGGGTAAGTAACCCTTTCGGAGTTAATAATGTCAAAAGATTTTAATAAAGGCTTAGGCAAAGGACTTGAAGAACTTTTTGAAGATACCGACTCGGCATTCAACAAGGTGTACGAAGGTCGCTCGGCGTTTTCTTCCTATACCGAAGAGGAGAGGCGCAACGCCCAGGAGATGGAGCTTGGCAAAATATACGCAAACCCCAACCAGCCCAGAAAGAACTTCGACGAGCAGCCCTTGCGCGAGCTTGCCGATTCCATAAAAAAGCACGGCGTGATTATGCCTATTGTTGTGAACGACAGCGGCAACGGCAAGTATATGATAATCGCAGGCGAAAGGCGCTTCCGCGCGTCGAAGATAGCCGGGCTTGAAACCATTCCCGTAATCGTCCGCAACTACAACGAACGCGAGATAAAGGAAATTTCACTAATCGAAAACCTTCAGCGCGAGGACTTGAACCCCATAGAAGCGGCAAGCGCAATGAAGCAGCTTATGGTCGACTATAAGCTGACTCAGGACGAGCTCGCCGAACGCATAGGCAAGTCCCGCCCCGCCATTGCCAACACGCTTCGCCTTTTAACGCTCACCCCTGAAGTTACGGCTATGGTTGCCGAAGGCAAACTTTCGGCAGGGCATGCAAGAACGCTTGTTCCCCTTGCGCCCGACGACCAGATAAGTTTCGCCTCCGACGCGGTCAAGAGCGGAATGTCGGTGAGGGAGCTTGAAAAAAAGGTGCGCTCGTACAACGTTCCGCCCGAGGTTTTAGAGGAGCGCAAGAAGAAAAAGCGCGCCCTCGCGTCGATTGAGCTGAAAGATTTGGTGGAGCGCATGCGCTTTGCCTTCAGAACCAAAGTCAGCTTAATCGGCACGGAAAAGAAGGGCAGAATTTATATCGACTACTATTCCCGCGACGATTTAGACCGAATTTCTGAAATTTTGGATATCATCGGAAAACAATAAATTTACATACCCCGCACACCCGAGTGCGGGGATAACTATATTCAAACGCTTCAACAGCTGCTTAAATTGCGGCACAAGTATAGAATAAGTAAGGAAAGTAAGGAATTACTTACTAAAATCAACGCCTTGAGCTATAATTTTTGGCGCGCGGAAGAATTTTTTGCCCGCATTTTGTCAAAAAATAGACCTGTTGCGCGCATTATATCTAATTTTTAATACTATGGACGAAATTGACTTTAAAAAATTGACCTTAGACCACCTCATATCTATGCGGCAGAAATTAAAAAACTGTCCGTTCCGTATGAGCGACTACACGACTACCTTTAAATTTATGTGGCAAAAATTCGATGCCCTCGACTATGCCGTAATTGAAAACAGCATAGTTTTTATGGGCAAAAGAGGTGGCAGAGCGTTTTTTTACTATCCCGTGTCGGACAATCCCGACGACGAACTTCGCGCGCTCGATAAGCTGGAAAGCTACTGTCTATCCAACAATATCCGCCTGCAATTTGCGTATGTTCCACGTGAAAAAACCGACGTTATGCTATTAAGATACGGCACCGACGTCCGCTTTATAAACGACCGCCGCTGGCGCGATTATCTGTATAACGCAAACGATTTTATAACCTACGGCGGCAAAAAATTTGCGGGTCAGCGCAACCACGTAAACAAGTTTAAAAAGAATTATCCTTCCTATTCCTTCGTAACGCTCACGGGCGACGACAGGGCGGAAATTTTCGGGTTTTTGAAAAAGTTTGAAGAGCGCCAGCTGGTCAAAGACGAGGTGAGCGCGCGCGAAGAGCTTAGCGGCGTTTACGAGCTGTTGCCCTATATGGACGAGCTGGAAATTCTTGCGGGCGCCATTAAGGTGGACGGCGAAATTATAGCCGTATCCATGGGCGAAAGGTGCGCGGATACCCTGATTATCAGCGTTGAAAAGGCGCTTGTGGAGTACGACGGCGTATATCAGGTTATGGCGCAGGAATTTGCAAAAAAGTTTGCCGCCGATGGGGTGAACTTTATCAACCGCGAGGACGATTCCGGCGACGCGGGGCTGAGAAAGAGCAAGCTGCAATACAACCCCGTGCGGCTGGTCGAAAAGTACGAGGTATTTCCCGCAAGGATTATTGACAGAATTCCGCATCTGCCCGTCATTAACGCGGAGCGGGTGACGCTTAAGGAGATTGACCGAGTAAACGCTTTGGAATTTTACCGTCTGGAATACGACGGGGTGCGCAATAAGTATTGGGGATACGACTGGCGCGAGCACTTCAGCGGCGAGCCCACGCCCGAATACTTTATGCACGAGATGCGTGAAGATTTTAACCGAAAGGACGAGATGCCTTTGGGAATTTATCTTGGTAAGGTGCTCATCGGCGAGGTGGTTCTGCACAACTTCGGGTACGCCAACGACTGCGAGATAGGCGTGCGGGTCTTGCCCGAGTACGAGGGAAAGGGGTATGCCAGGGAGGCTGTGCTCGCGCTGATAGGCTATGCCTTTTACGAGGTCGACGCGGAGACCGTATACGCCAAGTGCTATAAGCAGAACGTGCGCAGCGCAGCTCTGTTCCCCGCAGTGGGGTTCCGTCCCAACGGCGAGGACGAAAAATTTTATTATTTTAAAAAGACCGCCGCCATGTAAGCGTGACGCTTAAGCCAAGTTTCTTAATTGCTTGGATACTTGATTGACTTATCGCTCGTCAAGCGTAAACGTGACGCTTAAGCCAAGTTTCTTAATTGCTTGGTTACTTGATTGACCTATCGCCAATCAAATTTGAATTTTTTGTATTTATTTGCAGTCGCCCGATTAATTGAGGGTATTAAATTGACGGAGAAACTAATGAAACTTACCGCTTTTTCTACGGCGATGTTCGATCTGGACGGTACGCTGACCGACCCTAAGGAGGGCATAATAAATTCGGTTATCTATGCGCTGAACAAATTCGGTATAGCACCGCCCGACCGCGCGGATTTGATTAAATTTATCGGACCGCCGCTTGTAGTGTCGTTTACGGAGTATTACGGGTTTGACCATGCGGACACGCTCAGGGCGGTGGATTATTACCGCGAATATTTTTCGGAACGCGGTATCTTTGAAAATTCGGCGTTCGACGGCGCGGCGCGCTGCCTTGAAAGCGTTAAGGCGCAAGGAGTAAAGTTAGTTCTCGCCACCTCTAAACCGCAGGTTTTCGCCGAGAGAATTCTGGAAAGATATAAACTTTCAAAGTACTTCGATTTCGTAGCGGGCGCAACGCTGACCGAGGAGCGCTCCGACAAGGCGCAGGTGATTTTATATGCGCTTGAAAACTGCGCGGAGCGAGACGGGAATAAAATAATTATGGTCGGCGACAGAAAGCACGATATTGAGGGTGCGAGGCAATGCCGAATTAAAAGCTGCGGCGTGCTGTTCGGTTACGGCTCGCGCAAGGAGCTGACCGCGGCGGGCGCAGACTTTCTTGCCGCCGATTTCGAACAGGTTTTTCAAATTATAACCGCAGGCAGAACGGCGCGGATTGGCTTTTAATTATTGACAAACTAAATTTTTAATAATATTTACATTTGTCATATATTGTGATATAATAAAGGCGTAGTCGAAATATTTTATAACCAAAGCAATTTTAAGGAGAAAAAGATGGAAGAATCTTTTAAAAACGCTCCGTCGGAGCCGTTTGAAGATTTTGCAAGTCAGCCCGCTTCGCCGCAGAAATCTGCGGAAGCAGACAACCTGGTCGGTTCGGATTCGCCGGGTTCGGGCATACATTCGCAATCTGAGCAGAGCGACGCGCACCCTTCGGAAACCGTCGCCACAGGCGACTTGGCTTCAACCGTAAACCTTCCTTTGGCTGAAGAAACCGACGGCGATTCGTCAATAATAATTCAATGCAATAACCTTACCAAAAATTACGGTAGCATTCCCGCGCTTTCGGACGTCACTTTCAACGTAAAGTCGGGCGGGGTAGTGGGCTTGCTCGGTCCCAACGGCAGCGGCAAGTCAACCTTCATCAAGCTCGCAATGGGAATGTTGCAGCCGACGAGCGGCGAAATTCTTATCGACGGAAAAAAGCCCTCGCCCGAAACCAAGGCGATTACCGCGTATCTGCCCGACGCAAACTATCTGTGCGACTGGATGACCGTCGACAGGCAGGTTAAGTACTGCGCCGACTTCTTTGCCGACTTCAATCTGTTAAAGGCGGAGGGGCTGTTGTCCCGTCTGGGCATATCGGGCAAGCAGAAGATTAAAACTCTTTCCAAGGGCAACAAGGAAAAGCTGGGGCTTATATTAACAATGGCGCGCGACGCGCGGCTGTACATTCTGGACGAACCGATTGCGGGCGTCGACCCCGCCGCCCGCGACTTTATCCTTGACACGGTAATGACAAATCGTCCCCAGGGCGCGACCATTTTCCTCTGCACTCACCTCATCTCCGACGTGGAGCCAATTTTAACGCACGCGCTGTTTTTGAACCGCGGCGCAATAGTGCTGAATAAGGGCGTTGAAGAGGTTCGTCAGCAGGAGGGCAAATCGCTTGACGAGCTGTTCAGGGAGGTGTTCAGATGGTAAAAAAACTTTTGAAGCACGAGCTTTACTGCATTTTCCGGGCGGCGTTTATTCCCGCCATAGTAATGGTGCTGCTTGCTATACTTTCAAGAATTTCGCTCACGGTCTCCGGCGAAAACACCGCGGCGTTTATGCTCGTTCTGTTCTACGTCTACACCGTGCTCGCCACGCTGTGCGTGTGCTTTTTCTTCGGAATTTCGCGCTTTTACAAGTCGCTGTTTACGGGCGAGGGGTATATGACCCTGTCGCTTCCCGTTACCGCCGACCAGCTGATTGTATCTAAGCTGTTGTCGTCGGTAATAACAATGGTGTTCGGCATAGCCGCCTGCGTTCTCTCTTCGTGCATATTCCTTATCGGGCTTCCTGAGGAATTTTACGTCGAGATAGGCAACGTTATAGGTAGTATGGGCGGTCTGATTTCGGATATATGGGTAAGCGAACCGCTGCTTGTGGTTGAATACGTAATCTATACTATACTTTCTATACCGGCGGGCTTTCTTGAATTTTACTTTGTAATGAGTATCGCCCAGCTGTTCACGGTGAAGAACCGCAAGCTGATTGCCGTTCTGCTGTATATCGGCATAGCGTTCGTGTGGAGTATGCTGGATACGACGCTGATTTCGCCCATGCTCGACAATTTATCCACCAACGTATCGCCCCACCTGACCATCTGGTTAGAGATAATCTTCACCGCGGCGATAGACGTGGTTAGCTATCTGGTAGTGAGATATATTCTCAAAAACAAGGTCAATTTAATTGCATAAAAAATTTATAAACAGGTTGCGGCGCAACGGTTAAAAACCGTTGCGCCGCACGTTTTTTTGTCTGTTTAAGCGCGTGCGCGCCCGTATTCGGCATAGCTTAAAGTATCGCTCTGCCCTGCTTGGTGCCTATCACGGTCAATACCTGTACTTCAACGCCCGTCTGCGCGTCGACGTAAATAAAGTATTCCCTGCCGTCCATTCTGCCCGCAAATTCGTAGCAGAGCACCTCTTCGCCCTCGAAGGGAATTAGCGCAAGCCTTGCGGACTCTATATCTATATCTCCGTTAATCGCGCTCTGCGCCTCCGCCTTTGAAATGGTCGCCTTGGCAATCTTTCTGTCGCTGTGGTTCAAAACGTACGACAGCGCCTCGACGCCCGTAACCAGACCTCTCTCTTCGCACACTTTAACCTTTATAAGGTCGGGGTAAAGCACCGCGCCGTCCTGTTCGGGCGCAAAGTTTAGGTTGCAGGTCGTGCCGTTTTCGCTAGTCCATACCGCCTTAAGTCCCTCGTAGCCGATAGAGGTTAAAAAGTCCTCGGCAATCGCCTTGCACCTGTCTACGTTAAAGTTCTTGTCGGCGCACTCCTTGTAGCTGTCGAACATAACTATTTTGCCGCCCTTTTTGGTCAGTTGAGCCAGCATTTCTCCGTCGGCGGTGGTAAGGGTCACGTTGTAGCAGGAAATGCCCTTGGCTACCGCTTCGCCCGTGCAGCGCGCTTCGGTCACTTTATAGTCCGCAAACGCCTCGCGCGCCAACTTTTCCGCTTCGGGTGCAGAAATTTCCTTCATACCGTATATAAGCGACGGGTTTGTGTCCTCAAGCGAATCGGAGAAGGGTCCGTCCTGTATGCCCTTGGGGGTCTGAATTACGTTGTTCTGAATGTCTGAAAATCCGTCGAACAGCTCGTTGCCCTTGTCGCGCAGAGCCGCTGAAAGGTTCTTGTCGTTCGCGCTCGCAATCAGCTTGTTCAAGGCCTCCTTCAGCTTTAAGTTGGTTTCGTACATATAGTTGAGCGAGGCAATCTGCGAAGAGGTCAGCTCGCCGCCCTCGGCAACCGTGTACAGCATCGACTGCGCGCTGTCGCCCATTTTGTTTATAAACGCCGTCATCTTGCCCGTCATGGTCGTATCCATGGGCAGTCGCTCCAAAAGCGTCTGCGCCATCTCGCTCTCTATGGCAATGTCGGAAAGCACTCTCGCCCTGTCTCCCGCGGAAGAGGACGCCCTCGCCTTAGAAAGGTCGGAATCAAGGTTGTCGACTATGGCGTTTAGTTCATACAGCGACTGAGTGTGCACTCCCGCCATATCCGCCTGCATATCGGTCATATTCATCCAGCCGAAGGTGACAATGGTAGCCAGCGCAAGGCTGGTTACGCCCAGCGAAATTACCGCCGCAAGCCAGCCGCCGAAGCCCGGCGTGCGCTGTCTGTCCTGTTTTGCCAACCTGCGTTCGGCTTTCAGCTTTAAGCGGTGTTCGCGCTTTGCCTGCTTTTCCGCGGCTTTCGCCTCTCTCTTTGCCACGCGCGCTTCAACCGCCGCCTGGCGTTTAGCCGTGCGCTCCTTCGCCTTTGCCTGGCGCTCGCGCTCTATGCGCTTTGCCCTCTGCGCCTTGGTCTCGTTTTTCAGTAAATCTCTGCGTTCCGCCTTTGCCGCCTTGCGCTCCTCGCGCTTTTCTCTCGCCTCGGTCTTTTTATCAAGCCGCTTTTGCTTTGCTTCAAGCCGCTTTTCCAGCTTTTTCTGCTTTCTTTCTGCCTTGACCTCGGCGGCGTGCAGCTTCTTTTCCTCGCGCGCCTTCAATGCGGCTGCCTTCTTTTCGCTCATCTTGGCGGGCTTTTTCGCCTTCGCGCTCTTCTTTGTAGCGGCCTTCTTTGCGGCGGGCTTGGCCGTTGCTTTTGCCGCAGGCTTTTCGGGCGAAGATTTTTTCGCGCTCTTTACGGTTTCCTTTTCTTCGGACTGCGCTCCGTCCTTGCGCGTCAGGCTTTCAGCCTTCTTCGCGCCGCTCGAAATGTTCTTTTTTTCGTTGCTCATTTATTCCTCCTATATGGCAAAGACGTGTTTGCCGATGGTGGTAACCGTCTGTCTGCCGAAAATCCAACTGCTGGTCGCAACCGCGGGGTTGTAGTAGTACAGGCAACCGTAGGTGGGGTCCCAGCCGTTCAAAGCGTCGCTTGCGGCGTTCAGCGCCGTAGAGTCGGGTTCAAGGTTAATCTGCCCGTCCGAAACCGCGGTAAAGGCGTGACGCTGATAAATTACGCCCGCAACCGTGTTGGGGAAGTCGGCAGATTTAACGCGGTTTAAAATTACCGCGCCCACGGCAACCTGACCGGTGTAGCTTTCGCCGCGCGCCTCCGCGTATATACATTTAGCCAGAAGGTACAAGTCCGAGCTTGTGTATGAAGAGCTGTTGCCTCCCGCGGTCTGATTTTTCTTGTCGTTGTCCAGAACGCGCACGCTGTCGTTCATACCCAGCGCTTCAAAGGTCGCCCTGCCCGCGATGCCGTCGGGGGTGAGCCCGTTCTTTTTCTGGAACAGTTTAACCGCTTCCACGGTTCCCGCGCCGTAAATGCCGTCCACTTCGCCGCTGTAGTAGCCCCATTCCTTCAATCTCCGCTGAAGTTCCTTAACCTCGCCTCCGCTCGAACCCTGCTTTAAAACGGCGGTTGCAACGTAGGGGGAAGCTAAGTATTCTTCGCCTTGCATTTGTAAACCGAACAGCGTTGCACCGCAGGCGACGGCGGCAACCGAAGCCAGGGCAACGCCTATTTTTAGTGCTTTTTTCATTTTTCCTCCTTGCTCTGCCAATCGGCCGAGCGAATTTTTATATATCTGAAAATTTATGTCGTAAAAAGGTTTTGTCGGGCGGCGCGCGCCGTCGCCGTAACGGCGCGACGCGCGCGTTTTTTCGCCGCCTAGCCGTAGCTTTGAAATTATTATGTATAATAAAAAAATTCTTATTCCATAAGCTAATCATCGTAAATAATAAAAGCCGCCCGCGCAATTATTTTGCGCGGGCGGCTACGCTTTAACCGACCAATTAACCGCAAATTTTATACGGTTTTTTTTAAACGTCGGGTTTAGCCGCTTTTTAGCCTTTTAATAAATTTTATTGTTGCCTTTCCTTTACGTTATTTATTGAAAAATTTTTTAATTGCGTCGGCTATCAGCGAGCGGTATTCCACGCTGGCGCTTGCAGAGGTAAAGCAGAGCGGGGGGTAGATTACGCACCACCAGTTGTCGCCCTCGCCCGAGCCCAGCTCGATAATCAGCGCGTCGTAAATTCCCTCCTCCAATGTCAAATCGCCGTAAACGCGCGTGGGGAACTTTTCTTGCCTTATCTCCGCGTTTGAGCGGTATGTCTTACCCCGCTCGGCAAGCGCTCTGTCGCATACGCGTTCTATCTGCGGAAGAATCCCGCCTATAACCTCCAACGCCTTTTCCTTGGTCACGCATTCCGTAACGTACGGAGCGATTAACGCCACCACTTCGTCCTTGATTTCGTACTTTACCTGCTGGTCGTCCGCGGAATTGGAGTTGGCGCGCACGTGTATTCTTAAGTAGTCCGAGTAAACTTCACCGTCGTCCTGCGCCTGCATTGCAAACAGCGCGCACGCGGCGCACAAGATTAAAACAAAAATCGAAATTGCCGTCTTTTTCATACTCTCTTTATTGCCCCGCGTGAAAAAATTTATACGTTAATTTCAATTAAAAACCGTTCTCCAGAAAGTATATGCGCGTAAAGAGCAAAAATCGTAACGGAAAAAGAACAGGCGGCGGAGAAAAATTGCTTTTTCTCCGCCGCCATTTCAATTAAGTTTTAAACATTGACCTGAAACGGGTCGAATTTTTATTCGTTACTAGAAGAACCGCTTTCGCCGCCGCTCAAGTCATCGTCAGTTCGTAAACGCCGTCGTTCTCCTCGCCGATTGTAAATACCTGACCTTGATTTTCGTTTTCGCCCATTCTCAGAACTTTGCCGTCAATATCCAACCACATGTTGGTTGCGGTTAAAGTATCGCCCGTGCTGTAATACAAGTTTGTAATATAATAGTCTGCGCCGTCATACTCGCCGTAAACCGTAAACGTAATGCTGGTATCGCCGGAAAGCATAAAACGACCTATAATTTGATCGGAAGTATACGCTTTTGCAACGTAAACAGTTTTGCCGGTTTCACTATCGGTTTCCGTTGTAAGTTCGTAAACGAAGGTTATACCGATATTGGAATCGAAGACAATAACGTTACTCGTGCCGTCAAGTAAAGAATATGTGTAAGAAGTTCCGGATGAATCAACAACGTTTCCGTCATTGTCAACGGTCAACGAAGTCCACCTCATAGGCGTCGATTCATTTATTGTATAAGTAATAGGTTCGGATTCCGAGGGCTCATCTTCGTCGTCGCTTTCTTCCTTAATCGTCAGCTCGTAAACGCCGTCGTTCAACTCGCCTATTTCAAGTGTCGTTGGATAGGTTTCACCCATTCTCAGGGTCTTGTTCTCCATATCCAACCATACGTACGAGGTATGTTCAAAAGTTTCTATTTGCTCTGTCGGTACGGTTTCACCGGTTTCATTATCATATCCTTCTTCCGTTATTATTTGGGTCAATACTATGTTGGCTAAATAATCATCTGCCTGACTGTAAGTACCGTAAACAGTAAAGGTGTACGTAATAGAATAGAGGCTATTGCCTTCGCTGATACTGAAAACGCCTATAACGTCTTCGCCTTTGTATGCCGTTGCTACGTTGACGCTCGCGCCTGTTAGTTCGTCAATCTCGGTAGTGAGTTCGTAAACCATAGACATACCAATGTCAAATATAATAACGTTATCGGTATCTTCAAGATACGTATATTCGCCACAGCCCAAAAAACTGCCGTTGCGTAGGTGTACAACGTATCCGTTTTCGAAAACTGCAAGCTGGTCTATTGCCGGAGAATTTTGTTCTTTTACCATATATAAAACCGATTCCGCGTCGGGTACGACTGTTATTTCGATGGGAATATTCTCGTTATCAACAAGTATGTAAACTTCTATAGTATTTCCGATTGTTGAAGAATCGAATGAATGGATATTAATCAAATCCTCGGTTATAGGGTATCTATCCACTATTTCATCGTTGTAATTGTACTCGACTATTTTACCTTCCGTGGTAAGAAGTTCAATCAGCTCCTCCTGTGTAGAGTATTGTGCAACAAAGGGATAGTAGTTTACAGCAAAGAAAGTTTCGCTTGTATCGCCCTCGCCGTTGAGTATTTCGTCGCGGGTGTTGCAGAACTGTTCTACCAGACGGTCTATCGCCGTTATTGTGTTTGCGTCGGCTATGGCATTGAGCAGACTTTGGTATTCTTCCGCATAATTATTTGCAATATACGGATAGTCTGTACAAATTGATTGCCATTCGTCATAAATATAAGCGATTTGTTCGTTTCTGTATAGCTCCAGAACCGAAAAAGCAGGGAAATTCTCCTCACTGTCGTCCTCGCTTTCGGGAATAGCGGCATACCTTGTTTCAACGTTGCCGTCGGTATACGTAATGGAAAAGACAAACGCCGCTTTGCCGTCGGGATCTTCTCCGATAGCAACAGAAACGTCCTCTATGCCGACTCCGTCAGTGCCGGGGATACCCTGAGCGCCCTGCGCGCCTGTTGCGCCCTGTGCGCCGTTCGTACCTGCGGCTTTAACGCCCGTATCGGTGTCGCCTATCCACCAATTGCCGTTTTCGCCGATGTGCGGAGTAATCCCGTCCGCGCCCGCCGCACCGGAGATACCCTGTTCGCCCTGCGCGCCTGTTGCGCCCTGTGCGCCGTCCGCACCAGTGGCTTTAACGCCCGTATCGGTGTTGCCTATCCACCAATTTCCGTTTTCGCCTATGTGCGGAGTAAGTCCGTCCGCGCCCGCAGCGCCTTTAATCTGTGCAAGCCAATCTTCATACGATAAGGGTTGTGTTCCTTCCGATTCGGCATAGGCAACGTAGCTGTTGTAAATCGCAACTATCTGCGGGTCGTTGTCGTTCGTCGTTTCTTCGTTACAGCCGACTAATGCCCCCGCCGTACAGCAAAGGCACAGCGCAGCAATAGTCGCCATTACTTTCTTTTTTATTTTCATAACGATTTCCCCCTATAAGTTATTAATGTAATTTATAAAAAAATTACAATCCATGTTGTTATGTTTATATTAACACTGGCGCGGCATTATGTCAAGATTAATTAGGAAATTTTCCTAATTATAAGAAATTTTAGGAAAAAAACCTAAAATAATAGATATGGTAAAATTTGCAGACAGACTTAAGGAACTGCGTAAGGCAAGGGGATATAGCCAAAAGGAATTGGCTGAAAAACTGAACGTTACCAACAGCAGCGTATGCGATTGGGAGCGGCAGCGTTCCGAGCCGAGCCTTGCAACGGTAATAAAAATTGCGCGACTGTTTGACTGTTCGTGCGATTACCTTTTGGGGTTAACCGACTATTGAGGTTAAGTTACGTAACAAAAAATTCGTGATGCGCATAAGATATACAATATGTTGTGGTTATAAATCTGGCAATAACTATTGAGAAAAAATTTAAAAAAAATATAAAAAATTATTAAAAAACGCTTGCCTTTTGCGGTTTTATTTGTTATATTATTTAAGCGTTCGGGAGCTTAGCTCAGTTGGGAGAGCAACTGCCCTACAAGCAGTGGGTCACAGGTTCGAGCCCTGTAGCTCCCACCAATAAAATAGTGCGGATGAATATTATGCGGGAATGGCTCAGTGGTAGAGCGTCACCTTGCCAAGGTGAATGTCGCGGGTTCGAATCTCGTTTCCCGCTCCAGAAATTCAACCGCACTATTTTTTTATAATCGCAAAAGGAACCGTAGGGTTTGAGCGGTTAAACTTCACTTTAAAGTGAGGTATGGCGCTATAGCCAAGTGGTAAGGCCAGGGTCTGCAAAACCCTCATGCCCCGGTTCAAATCCGGGTGGCGCCTCCAAACAAAAGTGCCTTGCCTGCGCAAGGCACTTTTAAATTTAAAAAGCAACCGCGCTTGTGTGGCGGAATAGGCAGACGCAAGGGACTTAAAAGCCTGCGACCATTAAAAAACTGAATAAATATGCAAAAATGTATGCTTGTGTGGTGGAATAGGCAGACGCAAGGGACTTAAAATCCCTCGAACGAGAGTTCGTGCCGGTTCAAGTCCGGCCAC
>JBJEUZ010000010.1:0-5009 GCA_051884095.1 Candidatus Coproplasma sp. | reverse complement strand
CTTGCCGCAATTGTAGGCGCGGTCGTCGGCTTTATGGTGGTAAGCATAGTTATCTGCATAAAGGATATCCCCGGATATATCAGGGAGCGTGACGGTAAGGCGATTGCTTCAGGCGCAAAAAAAACCGACGAAGAAAAAGAGGATAAGTAATAGTTTATAAATAAAAGCTGCGGCGCGCGTAAAGTCTTACGCGCGCCTTTTCAATTTTATAGACCGAAAATCAAGATGTAAATTATTTAACAAGGTATAAAGAACGCCGCGCACGCAAATATTTGCATGCGCGGCGCGCTTACGGCACAGGTTTCATATAAAGACACGGCTTTCATATCGCGGCTTAAGTCTCAAGTCGCCTGCCCTGTCTTTTGCGGTATCAACCGAATCTTCCGTTGATGTAGTCGTCGGTCTTTTTGTTTTTGGGGTGGGAGAATATGATTTTAGTGTCGTCCATTTCTATCATCTCGCCCAGCAGGAAGAAAGCGGTCTTGTCGGCAATCCGGAACGCCTGCTGCATATTGTGCGTAACCATAATTATGGTCATATTTTTTTTGAGTTCGGCGCACAGCTCCTCAATCTTGCCCGTAGATATGGGGTCGAGGGCGGAGGTGGGTTCGTCCATTAAAAGTATCTGCGGTTCTACCGCGAGCGAGCGGGCGATGCACAGCCTCTGCTGCTGACCGCCCGAAAGCCCCAGCGCGGACTTGTTCAGTCTGTCCTTAACCTCGTCCCACATCGCCGCTCCGCGCAGCGACTTTTCCACTATGCCGTCCAAATCGCTCTTTGAGCGTATGCCGAAGGTCTTAGGTCCGTAGGCAACGTTGTCGTAAACGCTCATTGCCAGCGGGTTGGGTCGCTGAAAGACCATTCCTACGTTCTTTCTCAGCATTGCAAGGTTGGTCTTTTTGTCGTAAATATTCGCGTCGCCAACCTTGATTTCGCCGGTTATCTTGCAGCCTTCAACCAGGTCGTTCATGCGGTTTAACGACTTTATAAGCGTCGATTTACCGCAGCCCGAAGGTCCTATCATTGCCGTCAGCTTGTTGACGGGGAAATCCATATAAATGCTCTTAAGCGCGTGAAAATTGCCGTAGTACAGGTTCATCTCCTTTACAGATATGGCTACGTCGCCCGTTATGTTAAAGTTTTCAATTCTTTTCATGAGTTTTTTTCTTCCTTTTAACAGTGTTTTTGTCCGCTCTTGCGTCGCCTCGATTGAAGAGGCGCTGTACCAAAGATACCAGCAGGTTCAGAATTATTACGAATATTATAAGCACGGTTGCGGTGGCGTACGCCTCGTTAATCTGCAAGCCCTCGCTCATAAATTTAAACATCAGCACGGCAAAGGTGGAGCCGGGCGAAGTCAGCCCGCGCGGCATTTTTATGGTAGAGCCCGCGGTGAATATCAGCGCGGCGGATTCGCCTACGATTCTGCCTATGGACAGTATTACGGAGGTTATAATGCCCTGCAATGCCTGAGGCAGTACGACTACGAAGATTGTGCGCACCTTGCTTGCGCCGAGCGCGAGAGACGCCTCGCGCATCGAGTCGGGAACCTCGGACAGAGATTGCTCGGTAGAACGTATTATCGTAGGAAGAATAATAAGTACCATTGTGAGCGCGCCGCCCAGAACAGAGTATCCCAAGCCCATAAAACTTCCGAATAGAATCGCGCCGAACAGACCGAAAACAATCGACGGCACGCCTGCAAGCGTGTCTATGAACAGCCTTACCACCTTTACGAACTTACTGCCGCGTTTGGCGTATTCGGTTAGGTATATCGCCGCACCTATACCCAAGGGCAGCGCGATTAAAAGGGATATCAATATTATCAGACCGGTAGTGGCAAACGCGGGTAGCAGGGTTGCGTGCGCGTTGGAACTCTGCCCGAACAGAAAATCCCAACTCAGGTGTTGAACTCCGTTTACCAGAACGAACACTACCAAAAACGCAAGCACCGCGGCAACCAGAACGGCGATTATGCAGGAGAGTATCCATAACACGTCCTGCGCGCTTCCCGTCTTGCGGTAGGAAAATACCTTATTCTTTTCCTGCCCTTCCCTGAACTTTCTGGTGAACAGTCTGTTGCCCGCCATTGCGTCGTTCTGCTTTACCGCCCAAAGGCACATATTTATTATTAAAATCAATATAAGCAGTATAAATCCCGTGGCAATCAGCGCCTGTCTGTGCAGACCCGAAGAGTATGAGAATTCCAGAACGATATTGGAAGTCAGCGAACGTATGGGAATGAACAGCCCCGTGGGATAGTTTGTGTTGTTGCCGAGCAGCAGTTGTACCGCCATGGTTTCGCCTACAGCCCTGCCTATGCCCAGAATGACCGCCGAAATTATGCCGTTCTTCGCCGCGGGAACGCACACCTTCCATACCGTCTGGTTCTTGGTGTTGCCCAAGGCGAGCGAGCCTTCATAGTAGTGCATTGGCACGTTTTCAAGGCTGTTGCGCGCGATAGAGGTAATCGTAGGCAGAATCATTATTGAAAGAATGACCGTGCTCAGCAAAAGTCCCTTGCCGTTGGTCACGCCGAACCAGTTTTCAAACAGCGTTTTGACCAGCACCAGACCGAAAAAGCCGTATACTATCGAAGGTATGCCCGCAAGCAGGTTTATTACCTGCGTGAACGCGCCCTTCAGGCATTTAGGACAGTAGTATACGATGAATACCGCCGTAAAAATTGCCAGCGTTCCGCCCAGCGCTACCGAACAAACAGTCAGCACAAGGCTGGTGACAATCATAGGCAGTATGCCGAAGCCGTCGGAGGCGGCAAGCTCGCCCTTATCTACTAAGGTCGGTTGCCAAACGTCGCCGAATAAAAAGTGGAAAAAACCAATTTCGCGCAGGGCAGGCACGCTCTCGTACAGCACGAAGAAAACTATTGCGAAAACCGCTAAAATCGAAAATGCCGCAAAGGCGATAAATACAGCCCTTGCGATATTTTCCTTGTTAAAAATTTCAGCTAAGTTTTCCTTGGAAAAACGCTTCCTTGAATCTTTTGTCTCAGCCATAGTATATTCCTTGAATTAAAGACGTACGTAACCCTGATTTTCGATAATATCCTGTCCCTCGTCGCTTAAGATAAAGTCGATGAACGCCTTTGCGGCTTCGGAGAGGGTATCTTCGCTCTTGTATACGATATTGAAGGGACGGGACAGCTTGTAGCTTCCGTTCGTAATGTTCGTAACGGTGGGTTCCACGCCCTCGTACTTTAAGGTTTTAACCGTATCGTTGACCGAGCCCAAAGATATATAACCAACCGTGTTGCCCGCGCTGTTGCCCACGATTTCGGTTATGACAGCGCCCGTGGAGTTCTGAATTGATACGAGCGAGTTTACTGTGGAAATTCCTATGATTTCGTCGAACGCGCCGCGCGTGCCCGAGCCGTCCTCGCGTGATATTGCCGCGGTGATGCTGCTTATAGTCGTGACGTTTTCATACAGAGCCTTTAACTGCTCCTTGGTAACGTCGTTTACCGTACAGCTCTTGTTTACGATGAGCGCGACGCCGTCGGTGCAGATTTTCTTTGCGACGATGCCCGTTTCGGTGCTCTTTAAATCTCTCGACGACATTCCGAAGTCGTTCTTTCCGTCCTGCGTGTCCTTGATGCCCACGCCCGAGCCGCCGCCCTGAACGGTGATGTCAACGCCGCTGTGCTTGTTTTCAAAGGCGTCGGCAAGTATTTCCATTACGGGTTGAACCGAGGTCGAGCCGGTAATATTTACTTCGCCGCTCAAGCCGTCGTTACCGTTGTCGCCGCAGGCGGTAAGCGAAAAAGCCATGCTGCAACCTATAGCGGCAACCGCCGCTCCGCTCATAATAACTTTAGTCAGTTTTTTCATAATTTTTTTCTCCTTAAAAAAATAAACTTTAAATCTTTATCGTTGGCTTTATGATATCAGCAGGTTGTAATAAATCATTACACACAGTTGTAATAAAAATGTAAAGTTTATCGGCGAAGGAAGAATAAAAAAATTACGCCGCGGCATTTTTTATGCCGCGGCGTAACCCGTTATAAAACGCAGATAGATTATCTTATTGCAGACCGAAATCGACGGTGAACTTGCTTCCCTTTCCCAGCTCGGACTCCACCGAAATTCTCCAGCCCGCCCTGTTGCAAATCTTCTTGCACACGGCAAGCCCCAAGCCGAAGCCGCCGTTCTTGCCGCTGTGCGACTTGTCCACCGTAAAGAATCGCGAAAATACCTTTTCCATATTTTCAGGCGCTATGCCTATGCCCGTATCCTCGACGGTAAGCTGTTTATAGGTCAGCGTAACCGTAACCGTGCCGCCCTCCTTGTTGTAGCGTATGGCGTTGCGCACAAGGTTGCCCACAAGCTGGGTTATGCGCTCGTGCCTGCTCTTTACTATAACGTTGTCGTCGATTCTGTCAACAAGTTGCACGTTCCGCTTGTCGGCTTCGGGCTTGACCACAGCCAGCATCTCACGCGCGAGCTTTGAAAGGTCTACGTCGTAGGAGGGCAGGTCGTCCTGGTCAATCTCGTTGTAATTTATAATGCAGGCAATCAGGTTGGAAAGCCGTTCGCTCTGCGCCGTTATGGTCTCGTAGGCCTGTTTTTGCTGTTCAGCGTTCAACATTCCCGAAGACAACAACTCCGCATATCCCCTTATGGAGGTCAACGGCGTGTTCATCTCGTGCGTGACGTTGGCTATAAATTCGTTTTTGGAATTCTGCGCCTTCACCACAAGCTGTTTTTCTTCCTCAACCTCCTGCATATGCCATGCTATGTTGCGGTTACGCTCGTTCAAAACCTCGGCAATGGTCGCAAATTCGGGGTAATCGGTCTTAACCTCTCCGCCGCCCATAGCTTCGCGGGTGAGCTTTTCTACCGGTCGCAAGATGTAATAGGTGGCTACGAACGCAAATAAAAGACAGCCCAATACGTCAATTATAAGGTAGGTTGCAATCGACGGCATTGCCTGCGCGAACATGGCCCATTCCGAGTCCGTGTCTACGGCGATTCTTATAAGTAACTTTGTTC
>JBJEUZ010000009.1:0-22739 GCA_051884095.1 Candidatus Coproplasma sp. | reverse complement strand
AGCGGCAAGACCATGGTTTCGTTGCCTTACTACAGCACAACCTCAACGTATTTGTATGCTTTATGGGTTGAGACGGACGATTACGACAATAAATACGTCGAAAGCAAGGGTCTTTATGAAGAACGCGGCAACAAGTTGATTGCAGATGTTTTAACGGGCACTTATACCTATACCCTGACTGTTTTTGCTGACAAGTACGTTTCGTTCGACTACTCCGTATATAAGACTTCGTATAATACGTTCAGCATTATTCTGACCAAAGCAAGCGGTAGTGATACTACCATCACTCCTTCTATAATTACCGGAGAAAACGAAGGAACGTTCACCCGTCTCCTTCACGCAGGCGAAACCTTTACGGTAAAATATACTGTTTCGAGCTATAACGTTAACAACAGCGCATATATAACCGTACCTGAGATAAAGGACACCGCGATTGCAAGACCCACCGTTCCCACGGCTATTAAGACCTGGTCTATCGCAGACGACCTGTCTGTTCTTAAGGTAGACGGCATAACCGGTATCGAAATAGATGAAGACAAGTTCAACGAAAAGATAAGCTCATACACCGGAGATCTTAACAGCTTCACCGGAAAGCTCGAATACGCTAACGGCAAGTACCAGGAGATGAAATACCAGAAGATCGGCTCCGAAATATATCTTGACCTTAATACCAACATGTATGAAAACACGGAGTTTAGCTATATCGAGATGCCCATGTACGTTTCGTATTACACATACGCAAGCAGTTACGAACGTATGTATATGAATATAGGCGAAAACTGGTATTATATGTCGGGTAACTTCGGTCTGGCAGAGGCGCTGAATCCCAGCGCACCCGTTGACGCAGCTACCGTAACCGGTTCTACCTACGTATACGACCAGACTACGGGAACCTACTACTGCATAGTTGAAGGCTACGTAGACAACGGTACGTTCGTACAGGCTGCTGTAGGCGCAACGTTTACCGCAGAAGGAGATATGTACCTTACGTTCGTAGCGTACGTTAACTGCAATCTCTCCTTCACCATAACCTATACCAACATCAACAACACCACCGTTACCTTGCCCGAAGACGCTATATATTTCGGATCCATGGGTGGTTATTGATTTAAACCTGACTACTTTGCGTGAACGCTCAACGCAAGGCGGCAGAAAGAATTTTCGGCACAATACCGAAAAACAATCAAGCGCGCCCCGCCGTTAAGGCGGGGCGCGTATTCTGTTTAAATAATAATTGATACAGCCGCCGACTGGGCGGCTATTACTCTGTTTTTGCGCACCTGACTGAAGAGTTACTCAAATACGGATGAACGCGCCTACCACAGAAGCAGTAGGCGCGTTCACAAAGAAGTATTATAATATGTGTGGGCTGATTTGGAAAACAGATTAATTGTTGGTGTACATCTGTTTATAGGGGTTGCTTGTATTGGGAGTGAGCACAAAGAAGTTATCCGCAAGCAGCTCTTTAGCATTGAAGCAGTCGAAGTACTTGCAATAATCTTCTAAAATTGCCATAAGCTCGGGAATGTCGCTTCCCTTCATCTTACACGACTGAACCTGTTCGGGCAGTTTGTAGGGCAGTTTTTCGCACCTTAAATATATCTTGCCGCCGTGCATTCCCATTGCGGTGAAGTGATTGACTATGGGCAAATCGTCGTCGTGCTTGCCTAAAACCACTATCGTGCCGCCCGCCTGATATTCGCCCAGGAACGAGCCCGCTCTGCCGCCTACGACAAGCACGGGACGGGAATCGAGATATTCCTTCATATGAATGCCCGCGCGATAGCCCGTGTTGCCCTTGATATAAATTTTGCCGCCGCGCATAGCGTAGCCCGTGGCGTCGCCCGCGTTGCCGTGGATAATTATGCTGCCGCTGTTCATCGTGTCGCCCGTGGCGTCCTGTCCGTTGCCGTAGACCACCACTTCGCCGCCGTTTAAATATGCGCCCAGCGCGTTTCCGGGGGTGCCGTTAATTTCTATACGCTTTCCGCCCATGCCCGTTGCGATATAGCGCTGACCTATACAGCCGTTAACCGTAATTTCGCGCTCGGACGTTTCGCGTATGCGCTGGTTGAGCGCCTTGAAATGCGTGTTTTCGTTGACGTTTATAACCATAATCACACCGCCTTAGTTAAGATATTTTTTCTCGCTTCCGCAGAGAGCGCGGACAGCTGAGGACGCGTAAAGAGCAGTTCCTCGTCAACCTCTGAAAGTGGCGTGCCGTTGCGGATGAGCGAAGTGTAGATGCCAGCCCTGCGGATATCGCCGATTATTATGAAGCCGACCAGTTTTCCGTCCTTTATATACAGCTTTTTTAAAGAGGTTTCGTCCGACTGTGCAATACATTGCCCCTCGTATATGCCCGCGGTAACCACGTGGCAGTCGAAAAAGCCCACCGAGTTCATAGGCATGCCGTCCCTAAATTCCGCCTTGCCGCCCGCCATATTTACGCCGGCGCATCTGCCCTGAAAGTTTGCGTTGGGCAATAGAGCCAGGACGCGGTTTGCGCCCAGAAGTTTATCGTAGCCCTCGGTACAGTCGCCTGCGGCGTATACGTCCGCAAGGCTTGTGCGCATGCATTCGTCCACTACTATGCCGCGGTTAACCTTGCCGCCCGCCGCCGAAACCAGCTCGGTATTGGCGCGAACGCCCACCGCCACGACAAGAATATCGAATTTTACCTCTCTGCCGCTCTTAAGCGTTGCGCAGTTGCCCTTGAAGGCGGCTACGCTGTCGTTTAAAATAAATTCCGCGCCGTGCGCTTCAAGCGTCTTTTGAACGATTGCCGCGCCTTCGCCGTCCAGAACCGAGGGAAGTATTCTGTCCGCCATATCCACGACGGTTATCTTTTTTACTCTTGCGGCTATGCCCTCGGCGCATTTGAGCCCGATTAAGCCCGCGCCGATAATTAAAACTTCGCTCTGCTTGTCAAGCGCGCCTTCAAGCGCTTCCGCGTCCGACATGGTCATAAACGAGAACGCGTTCTTGACGCTCTTCAGTCCTTCCATAGGGGGCACGAACGGGCGCGAGCCGGTTGCGACAAGCAATTTATCGTATTCCACCTCTTCGCCGCTACTGAGCGCCACGCGCTTTTTTACGGGGTCTACAGAAGTTGCAAGCGTGTTGTACAGCACGGTCACGCCGTTGCTTTCGTAGAAATCCGACGGACGGTAAAAGGTGTTTTCTTTCTTGATTCTGCCGAGCAGGTAGTAGGATATCAGCGGTCTGCCGTAGCAGGGTCTGTCCTCGCCTGAAATTACGGTTATTTCGCCCGCATTATCCTGCGAGCGTATGCCCTCTATGCACGCGGTTGCCGCGATGGAATTGCCAATAATAACGTACTTCATATTATCTCTCCTCATACACGATGGCCTCGTTGGGGCAATGTTTTACGCAGTTGGGCTCGCCCATGGCGTTGTCCGTGCAGAGCGCGCACTTCTGCGCAGCCTTGCCGTCGGGAGCGGGCATAATCGCGCCGTAGGGGCACACGAGAACGCATGTAAAGCAGCCCACACACTTGTTTTTATCTATGCTAACTACCCCGTCCTTTTTGGAAAGGGCGCCTGCTATGCAGCTTTGAACGCATATAGCGCTCTGGCAGTGGCGGCAGTTGACCGCAAAGTTTACGACCGCACCCGCCTCGCCTTCAACGGTGATTCTGGGGGTAAATTCGTTCGCCCTGCCCTTGAGCTTAAACATTGCGTCCAGACCGGAATTTGCAAACGAACATTCCCATTCGCAGAGGTGACAACCAAGACATCTGTTTTCTTTGACGTATATTCTCTTCATAACTCACCTCACATACTCTCGCCGGCGTGGTGAATGCCCAGAACCTTGAGTTCGGTTTGGTTCAAGCCTACGCCGCGCAGCATAAGTCTGTTGCTCTTCAACGCCTCTATAGAGTTGATGCCCATACCGCCCATCATCTCCTGAATTTCGTGCGTCCAGGCGGTGACGAGGTTTACAAGGCGCTTGTAGCCGACGTCGGGATTGAGCCTCTTTACAAGGTCGGGGCGCTGGGTAGCTATGCCCCAGTTGCACTTGCCCGTGTGGCAGCTGCGGCAGAGGTGACAGCCTAACGATAACAGCGCCGCCGTGCCGATATAGCACGCGTCCGCGCCGAGCGCGATTGCCTTTACCACGTCCGCGCTGGAGTGGATTGAGCCTGCAACCACTACCGAAACCTTTTCGCGTATGCCCTCCTGACGGAGCCGCTCGTCTACCTGAGCGAGAGCGAGCTCGATAGGAATGCCTACGTTGTCGCGGATTCTTGTGGGAGCCGCGCCCGTGCCGCCGCGGAAGCCGTCTATGGCGATTATATCCGCGCCCGAACGCGCTATGCCCGAAGCTATTGCCGCAACGTTATGCACTGCGGCAACCTTTACGATTATGGGCTTTTTGTACGCCGTAGCTTCCTTTAAGGTGAAAATCAGCTGACGCAAGTCCTCAATCGAGTAGATATCGTGATGGGGCGCGGGTGAAATTGCGTCTACGCCCTTGGGTATCATACGCGTCTTTGAAACGTCGTCCGAAATTTTCATTCCGGGCAGGTGTCCGCCTATGCCGGGCTTTGCGCCCTGACCCATCTTTATTTCGATTGCGGCGGCGTTCTCAAGGTATTCTGCGTGCACGCCGAATCTGCCCGAAGCCACCTGTACTATGGTGTTTTTACCGTATTTATAGAAGTCCTTGTGCAGTCCGCCTTCGCCCGTGTTGTAATAAATTCCCAGCTCTTCGGCGGCGCGAGCCAAAGCCTCGTGCGCGTTGTACGAAATGGAGCCGTAGCTCATTGCCGAAAACATTAAAGGCGTCTTAAGCTGCAACTGCGGGGAGAGATTGTCGATTATGTTGCCGGATATGTCGCGCTTAATCTCTACCTCTTTACTGCCGAGGAACACCCTGGTTTCCATAGGCTCGCGCAGGGGGTCTATGGGAGGGTTGGTTACCTGGGAGGCGTTGAGTAAAATTTTGTTGAAGTATACGGGATAGTCGTTGGGGTTGCCCATAGACGACAGAAGCACGCCGCCCGTGTTCGCCTGACGATAGACCTCGTTCATAGTCTGCGACGACCAGTTGGAGTTAAGACGGTAGGTATCGTCGCTCTTGACTATCTTCAAGGCGTGCGTAGGGCACAGGCATACGCACCTGTGGCAGTTTACGCACTTGGAGCTGTCGGCAATCATAGCCTTAAGGTCGTTATCGAATTTATGTACCTCGTTGGAGCACTGTCTTTCGCATACTCTGCAGCCAATGCACAGATTTGCGTTTCTTACCACCTCGTATTCGGGAGGAATATACGTGTTCATACCTTGCCCTCCTTTAACGTGTAGATTACGGGTTGACCGCCCGCGGGCGCAAAGATTTTGTCAAGTTCGGGCTCTATTACGCGTATACCGCACTCTTCCGAGGAGATGAACGCCAAATCACCCTTTTCCGCGCATACCATAGAGCGCAGTTTAAGCCTGTCGTTTAACGCCATAATGCCGCCGTTGAAGCCGAAAATTATGGAGAATGGACCGGTTATGAGCAGCGACGGGAAAGCCTTTCTTAAAAAGGTTTCAAGCCGCTTTTCTTCGTCGCTCTTCTGCTCTATCGTCGACCAGAACGAGGCGGAAATTACCTTTGCAACCTCGTTTAAAGTCAGCTTTTTGACCCTGATGAGGTAGTCTATTACGTAGGTTATTACCTCGGTATCGGTCTGCAAGGTGCACTTATAGCCGAACATTTCGATATATCGGCGGTTTGCGTCGTACGAAGAAATTTCGCCGTTGTGCACGATTGAATAGTCCAAAAGCCCGAAGGGGTGAGCGCCGCCCCACCAACCGGGGGTGTTTGTGGGATATCTGCCGTGCGCCGTCCAGGCGTAGCCCTCGTACTCGTCGTCTAAGAGATAGAATTTGCCGATATCTTCGGGGTATCCCACGCCCTTGAATATGCCCATATTCTTGCCGCTGGAAAAGACGAACGCGCCGTTAATTTCGGAATTGATTTTATTTACGCACTTTACTACGTAGCGCTCTTCGTCCAGAAGCGAATTTTCAAGCCTTTTTGAAAGGGGGTGAAGAAAGTAGCGGTAAATGAGCGGTTGATTGGTTACGCCCTTTACCTTTCTGGTCTTCATCTCGGAAGAATACACGATTTCAAAGTGGCGAAGAAGGAAATCTTCGGTCTCCTTCTTGCACGAAAAGTCGTTATAGAATAAATGGAATGCGTAATAGTCCTTGTAGTCGGGATAAATGCCGTAGCCGGCGAAGCCGCCGCCCAGACCGTTGGACCTGTCGTGCATTGTGGCGATTGAACGTATGATTTTATCGCCGGACATACGCTTTCCGCTCCTGTCGATAATCGCGCTGACCGCGCAACCAGACGGGATTCTCACCTGTCCCTCGAAGGGGACGTCCGTTTTGCTCTCAATCATAATTTACCTGCTTTTATAATACTTCTTTTTTTCTTTAATACTTCTTTTATAAACGGCTAGCCGCGGCGAAAGCCGCGGTTTGGAACAGCCGAACCGTTCTGGGAGAACGGTTCGGCTTAACCGTTTACTTTTTATCCTTTAATTTGCTTATTTGCAAATTTGCCGTTTATCCTGCGAATAGAAAGCCGTATATCAGCCCTCTTCCGAACCGACGTTGGTCAAAGCGTCCGCGCCGACTTCGCCCGTTCTTACGCGCATTACGTTTTCTACGCCCGATACGAATATCTTGCCTGCGCCGACGTTGCCGTCGTTGAGAACCTTCTGCGCAACCGCTACGACCAGCTTGGGGTCAACCGTAGATACAACTACGTCTACCTGAATCTTGGGAATGAGATGCATAGTCGTCTTTACGCCGCGGTACTGACCCGTCTTGCCGCCCTGTACGCCGCAACCCATTACGTTGGATACGGTCATGCCGGTTACTCCTATCTGAGCCATTGCGTCCTTGAGAGTAAGGAACTTATCCTGACCGGTGATTATAGTAACCTTAGTATACTTGGATTCGGTGGGAACAAGCTCCATTTCGGCGGGAGCAACGCCAGCAACGTCTACGTTTGCGCCTTCGCCGTCGTATGAAGGAATGGTGGGAAGGAAGTCTGCATATGCGGAGGTGAGTCCGTGTTCGGAGATGTCGAGACCTGCGATTTCGTCCTCAGCCGAGCAACGGAGACCGTTCCACTGCTTTTCCTTAGCGACCTTGATTGCCGCAACAGGGTTGCATTTAAACTTAATCATAACGGGCACGTACTTGATAGCGCCGAATACGATTGTCATACAAATCGCCGTCCATGCAACGATAGTAACTATGCCAAGAAGCTGAACGCCCAACAGATATCCGTTGCCGCCGTAGAACAGACCGAGCGTGGAAGGGTCGGTGAGCGCGCCTGACGCGCCTTCAACGGTCGGGTCGTAGCCCTGATAGTCCACGCAAGCGAACAGACCTACCGCAAGCGTACCCCAGATACCGTTTGCAAAGTGAACTGCAACCGCGCCTACGGGGTCGTCTACGTGAAGTTTTTTATCGAGAAGTTCTGCAACTACGACTACGAGTATGCCCGAAACAATACCGATTACGGTTGCGCCGATAGCGTCGACGGTGAAGCAGCCTGCGGTGATACCTACAAGACCTGCAAGCGACGCGTTGAGGCACATGCCTACGTCGGGCTTCTTATTCCTTATCCAGGTGAAAATCATACATACCACGGTTGCAACTGCGGGTGCGATTGTGGTGTTGAGGAAGATTATACCCAAAGATTCGATAGAGGTTGCGGCAGCGCCGTTGAAGCCGTACCAGCCGAACCAGAGAATGAAGCAACCCAGCGCGCCGAGCGTTAAGGAGTGACCCTGAATTGCGTTTACCTTTGTAACCTTGCCATTTTCGTCGCGTTCGTACTTTCCGATACGCGCGCCTTCGAAGATTGCTCCGATTAACGCGGCGGTACCGCCTACCATATGTATAGCTGCGGAGCCTGCGAAGTCGATAAAGCCCATTCCGGTGAGCCATGCGTTGTCGCCAAGACCCCATACCCAGCCTGCTTCGATGGGATATACTACCAGGGAAATCATTGCCGAGTATACGCAGTAGGAAATAAATCTCGTTCTTTCAGCCATTGCGCCCGAAACTATCGTTGCCGCGGTCGCGCAGAACACGAGGTTGAACACGAAGTTGGAAGCAAGACCGTTTTCGTTGGTAACGAAAGCGTTAAAATCGGAGAAGAGTCCGAAGTTAGGCATACCGCAGAAGTTGCCCACAGCCTCGAGCCCTACAAGGAGCGAGAAGCCGAGCAGCATAAATACTACCGTGCCGATACAGAAGTCCATAAGGTTCTTCATTATGATGTTGCCTGCGCTCTTTGCACGGGTGAAACCTGTTTCAACCATTGCAAAGCCGGCTTGCATAAAGAATACGAGAGCGGCTCCTATCAGAAACCAAATACCAAAGCCCATAAAATTACACCTCTGAAAATTATTTTCTCATCTCTCCCCTTGAGCTTTTCTTATTTTACGCTATAGAGTAAGTCGAAATACGTGGGATAGGGCCAATAGTCCGCGGACGTAAGGGTCTCCATCTGGTCCACGCAAGCGCGAATCTTTTCCATCTGAGGCACTACCTTGTGCGCCATTGTCTGCGAAGCCGCCTTTTCGTCCGACATATCCACCGCCTTTAAGATGCCTTCAAGCTCTTCCGTGAGCGCCGACGCCTCGTCGTTGAGCGTTGCAAGTCTGGATATAAGATTCTTTTCCGTGGCGCAGGGAATGCTTTCGCATATCGCCTGTTTTGCCGCAACGTTTGTGCATAACTCCGCAACGTAGTCCGAAACGGCGGGCACTATATCGCGTTTAACCATCTCAACCATCGTCAACGCTTCGATATTGATTGTCTTTGCGTAGTTTTCAAGTTTTATGTCCGCACGCGCTATCGCCTCTTCCTTGGTATATACGCCCTGATTTACGAATACCTGAATATTCTTTTCTTCAAAGCATACGGGAACGGCGTCCGCCGTGTTCTTGTTGTTTAAAAGTCCGCGGCGCATTGCTTCGGGCTCCCATTCGGGACCGTAGCCGTCCTCGTTGAAGATTACGCGATAGTGAGCTTTAAGCTCGCGGGTTACGACCGCGTTAGCCGCCTTATCGATATCCTTTGCTCCCTCAAGCTCGTCTGCGAACTGTTCGAACGCGTCCGCCACGATAGTGTTTAAAACTATGTTGGGGTCGGCGACGTTTGCCTGAGAACCGAGCATACGGAATTCGAACTTATTGCCCGTGAACGCGAAGGGCGAGGTTCTGTTTCTGTCGGTTGCGTCCTTGGGGAAGATGGGCGATTCAGGCACGCCTATGCTGCCCTTTTCAGCCGTAACGGGCACGTAATCGACGCCGTTTACTATGCTGTCGACTAGAGCTCCCAGCTGGTCGCCAAGGTAAACCGAGATGATTGCAGGAGGAGCTTCGTTAGCGCCCAGACGGTGGTCGTTGCCTGCCGAAGCCACGGACGCCCTTAAAATGCCCTGATAGTCGTCAACCGCCTTTACTACCGCCGCAAGCACCAGCTTGAACAGGGTGTTGCTTTCGGGATTTTCGCCGGGGTTGAGAAGGTTTAAACCCTTATCGGTGGACATTGACCAGTTGTTGTGCTTGCCCGAACCGTTGATGCCCTCGAAGGGCTTTTCGTGCAGAAGGCAGACGAGGTGGTGCTTTTTAGCGACGTTGCGCATAATTTCCATCGTGAGCATGTTGGCGTCTACCGCAACGTTGGTGGTTGAGAAGATGGGCGCCATTTCGTGCTGGGCGGGCGCTACCTCGTTGTGCTTGGTCTTGGAGAAGATGCCGTAAGACCACAGCTGTTCGTCCAGATCGCGCATAAAAGCGTTTACGCGGGGCTTGATTGCGCCGAAGTAGTGGTCCTCAAGCTCCTGTCCGCGCGACGCGGGCGCGCCGAAAAGCGTTCTGCCGCACAGCTGCAAGTCCTTGCGCTTGAGGTATTCTTCCTCGTCAACAAGGAAGTATTCCTGCTCGGGTCCGACGGTTGTGGCAACCTTTTTGCAGTCTATGCCGAACAGCTTTAAAATTCTCTTCGCCTGCTTGTCGAGTGCGGTCATGGAGCGCAGAAGCGGCGACTTGTTGTCGAGCGTTTCACCCGTGTACGAGATGAACACGGTGGGAATGTACAGCGTTCCGTCCTTTACGAACGCGGGGGAAGTGGGGTCCCAGGCTGTGTAGCCGCGCGCCATATAGGTTGCGCGCGAGCCGCCCGAAGGGAAGCTGGACGCGTCGGGTTCGCCGACAATCAGGCTCTTTGCGGAAAGGCGCATAATCACCTTGTCGCCGTCGGGTTCGATAAAGCTGTCGTGCTTTTCAGCCGTAAGTCCCGTAAGGGGCTGGAACCAGTGGGTGTAGTGAGTCGCGCCCTTGGATACCGCCCACTTCTTCATTGCCGAAGCAACCGTGCCTGCTATCGACACGTCAAGCTGTCTGCCTGACTCGATCGTAGCTCTCAAAGCCTTGTAGACTTCGCTGGGAAGGGTTTCCTTCTGGACGCTTTCGTTGAAAACGTTTTCTCCGAATTTTTCGGGAAGATACATAATTCTCTCCTCTGCGGCAGTGCTAAAAGTAGCGCCGCATTTGAAATTTTAATTACGTTAACAGTTTATACCCGCGCTTTGCGAGAGGTCAACTCATTCGCTATAATGGATTTTTGATATAATATATAAGTACAGCTTATATATTTTAACATTTTGATTTGCGGTGAAGTTGCATAATCTGACAAAATAACTTTAAAAAATAGAGGCGGACGACCCAGAAAGACGCGGGGTCGTCCGCCTGAACAAGACTAAATATTATATATATTTTTTTACAATATTATAGTTTTTATTTTTATAATCTGCTTGCGAGCACGGCAAGATTTGCCGCCACGTCGATATTGATTACCTTTATGCTTTCGTCGACGCTGAGCTGCACGGGCGCAAAATTTAAAATTGCCTTTATGCCTGCCTCGGCAAGCCTTTGAGCCATTTCCTGTGCGCAATGAGCGGGAACGGCGATAATTGCAAGCGTTGCGCCGAATTTTGCGCAGCCCTCTTTGATGTCCTTGGCGTCGAGTACGGGCTTGCCCGCAATTTCGGTACCTATCTTTTCGGGGTCGACGTCGAAGCCGACGGCAACGTTTATGCCGTAGCGCACAAAGCCGCCGTACGATAAAAGCGCCCTGCCAAGCCCGCCCACGCCGACGATTACGGCGTTCTTTTGAGCGTTGCAGCACAAAAATTCTTCAAGCGCGGCAATGAGCTCTTCGCGAAGGTACCCCACCTTGGGGCGTCCCACGCACGAGGTATACGCCAGATCCTTGCGCACCAGCACTTCGCCAAACCCTAAAGCCTTGGCTATCGCGCCGGAGGATATATAGGCGTTGTTCTCCTCGGGCAGACCGCGAAGATAGTTAAGATAGACAGGTAGCCTTTGCAGAGAAAAATTAGGTATATCCTTATTCATTTTAATCAGATTCGGGAAAACCCGAAAATTACCTCCTTATCATTTTGCTGCATTGCAGGTAAAGCCGTACCGCAACCGCGCTTTACATGTTTAGCGCCGCCGCGCCCAACGCGCCCGCCTTATTGCCCAGCGAAGCGGTTAAAATCTTTACGGGGGCGTGGCTTCCGCCGCCGAAAACCTCCTTATCGACAATCGCCTGCAGAGGCGCCGTGAGGTTTTCGCCTTGTGCAGACACGCCGCCGCCCAGCATAATTACTTCGGGACGGAATATGTTTGCAAGGTTGATAAGTCCGCACGCGAGATAGTTTACGTACCAATCCACCACTTCCCTTGCCGTGCGGTCGGTTTCCGCGTATTCAAACGCCGTCTTTCCCGTGCAGGTATCCGAAGTGTAAGTTTTCCACATATCCGAAACGGGGTTCTCCTCCATAGCCCACTTCGTGCGGCGCATGAGCGCGGTGGCTGAAGAATACGCCTCGAAGCAGCCTCGTCTGCCGCAGGTGCATCTTTCGCCGTAGCGTTCGATTACCATATGCCCGATCTCCGCGCCGGCGGATTTGTTGCCTTCGAACAGCTTGCCGTCTATAATTATGCCGCCGCCCACTCCCGTGCCGAGAGTTACGAGTATGCTGTTTTTATACTCCTTTCCCGCACCGAAGCGCGCTTCGCCCAGCGCCGCGGCGTTTGCGTCGTTGGTTACCTTTACTGTCGTTTTAAGCAACTTTTCAAGCTCTTCGCCCAAAGGGTAGTTCTTTAAACCGAGGTTGCCTGCAAAGATTATCGTGCCCGTAGCGCTCTCGATAACGCCCGGACAGCCTATACCCACGCCGCCCAGCTCGCCCTCGGCGCCGTCCATAAGGCTTAAGCACAGCCTTGCTATGCCCTCTGTAAGGTTCTTACCTCCGTTACCGCAGTCGGTAGGCGCTCCGCCTTCGGCAAGCACGTTTCCTTCCGCGTCCGTGCGCATACCCTTTAAGCTCATACCGCCAACGTCTATTCCGATATAATATTTCATAACCGCACCCAAAATTGTTAATGTAATTTTTTTATAAAATTTAACTTATATAATTTTACTTATATATTTTACTATTAATAAATTGATAAGTCAATAGCGATTGGACAAAAAAACGCCGCAACAGGCAAAAAAGCCTGTTGCGGCGTAAAAAAAGACGTATTTTATAAGATATAACTACGAATTAACTATAACAGCATTACCAACAGCGGTATGGTAAGAAAGCAGACCAGAGTGCTTAAAAGCACGGAGTTTGCGGCAAGCTCGGTTTCGGCGTGGTGAATTTCGGCAAGATTTAAGATGACCGAGGCGCAGGGAACCGCGGAGAGTATTAAAATTGCCGCCTTAAACGCGTAGTCGAACCAGGGAATGAACGCCACGCACGCATAGCAGAACAGCGGAAAAATTATCAGCTTTAACGCGCAGGTGAGATAGACGAACGGACGGACGAACAGCTTTTTTAAGCTGACCGTGCCCAAACGTATGCCGAGTATGAACATACACAGCGGCGTGGTCATATTGCCAAGCAGCCCGACCGCGTCCTGCAAAACTTTTGGAAGATATCCGCTTGCGCCCGTAATATACAGCGGCAATGCCACCGCAAACGCGAGCGTGGAAGGGTTTAAAAGCGCAGATTTTACCGACATAAACCTTTTGTCGCGCGTGAGCAGGAACACGCCCACGGTGAACACCAAAACGTTCATAGAGAGCACGTAGACCGCCGAATAGCAGGCTACTTCGGGGTTGTCGGGCAGAATCGCCCTTACCACGGGCAGCCCGAAAAATCCGACGTTGCCCATAACCGAGCCGATTGTGCAGACTCGGAATTTGGCGTCCTCGTACTTCTTGTTGAAAATCGCGTACAGAATGAGCATAAACGCCGCCTGCAAAACAAAGGTTACGACGAAGAACAGCCCCATTTTGCCCAGCTGCGACAGCGAAAAGTCAAGTTGAATAAACGAATTTATTATCATACACGGCGAGCAAACGTAGATGAGTACGGACGACATTGTGGAAAGGTGGTCGGCGCTCGCCTTCTTTGCCTTGCAGAGCGCAAAGCCGGGTAAGACGAATGCAAGAATTATGAGTACGTTTGTTATTGTTATCTGAAATCCCATTTATTTATCCGAGCCGCCAAAGGCATATACGCCATGACGAAAGTTGATTTATTATTCATTATAGTATTAAAACCTTTTTTTGCAAGCGATTACAGAAATTATTATTTTATATGGACAAAACGGATTTTTTATATTATAATACGGATATGAACGACATTATTTATGCAGGGAAACCGCCCTGCGACGGACAGAAGAACCATAACCACAAGGGCTACGAAATTTACGTATGCACAGCCCGCGGCGAAATTGTAACCGACGGCGGCGTCAAGAACTACAAACGGGGCGACGTGGCGGTTATTCCCGCTCTTTTAAAGCACTTTAACACCGGCAGCGGAACTTCGACCGAGCACCACGTGATTATCGAGCCCGCTCTGCTCTCGTTGAGGGACTCAAGCGTAATTTCGGGCAGGGGCGCGGAGGAGTTGAGCCGCGCGTGCGCACAGGCAGACTACTACTTTAACGCAGATTTTTCAAAAAAACAGGTGGTCTTAGACGGTCTGGGCGCGCTTATCTGCGCTTTGATTACGGCATATTCCGAGGGCAACGACTTTTCGCCCGTGGTTAAGACCGTGATGGAACAGATTGACGCCAAACTTTCGGACCCCACCTTTTCGCTGGAAAACTCCATAAAGGGTCTGCCGTTGAACTACGACTACGTGCGCAAGCTGTTTAAAAAAGAGGCGGGCGTAACCCCGCACGAATACCTTACCTCCAGGCGAATGGAGTTGGCAAAGAACGTTATACTTTCGGGAATAGCCAACCAGTATTCCAACTACACGGTTTCGCAGATAGCCGAAATGTGCGGGTATGCCGAACCGCTGTATTTTTCGCGCGTGTTTAAAAAATTTTACGGCGTCGCGCCCAGCGAATACAGGGGATAGTATTGTTACATAAGACAATTTTTTGCATCATTATTGACAAATTTTACTTTGAGATATATAATTAAAGCGTATTCGTGTTCAAAAATGCGAAAAGATACAGAGGAGAAGATATGAAATATAGCGTTTTATACAATCCGCTTGCAGGCGCGGTGAACGACGTGGCGTTCCACGAAGAACTTAAAAAGGCGTTGCCCGACGACAAGCTGGACTATTACGACCTGACGAAAATTGAAGATTTAGGCGAATTTTTTGCAAATCTTGCGCCCGAGGACGGCGTTATAGTTGCGGGCGGCGACGGCACGCTGAACAGGTTTGTCAATAACACGGACGGACTTGAAATTACCAACCGCGTATACTACTATGCGGCGGGCAGCGGCAACGATTTCTGGCACGATCTGGGCAAAGCTAAGGGCGATAAGCCCGTGCTCCTGACTAATTATATCAAGGACCTGCCCACCGTAACCGTAAACGGCAAGATAAGCAAGTTTATCAACGGCGTGGGCTACGGAATCGACGGTTACTGTTGCGAGGTAGGCGACAAGCTGAAGGCAGATGGAAAAGAGGTAAATTACACGGGCATTGCGATTAAGGGACTGCTGTTCCACTTCAAGCCGTGCAACGCAACCGTGATTGTTGACGGAGTTACAAAGACGTATAAAAAGGTTTGGATTGCGCCCGCCATGCTTGGAAGGTTTTACGGCGGCGGAATGATGCCCACCCCCGAACAGGACAGGCTGAGCGCGGAAAAGAAACTTTCGATATGCCTTTTCCACGGTTCGGGAAAGATTAAAACCCTTATGATTTTCCCCTCGCTGTTCAAGGGCGAGCACGTAAAGAAGCAAAAGAACGTACAGGTGCTTTCGGGTAAGGAAATTACGGTTAAGTTCGATAAGCCCTGCGCCCTGCAGATTGACGGCGAAACGGTTTTAAACGTTTTGGAATACACCGCTAAAATTTAAAATTATAGAAATATATTAAATAAATTTAAGCGCGACCTTTCGGTCGCGCTTTTGTGTTGATTTAAATAATCTGATGCGCCGCAAGGTCGAGGTTTTGCCGTTGGCATAAATAACCTTGCCCGACCGCGCGAAAGCGCGGTCGGGCGTTAATTTTATCGTTATTTTATTAAATGCAAACGAAATTTTTCAGCCGCCTATCATAAACGCGCCGAAAGACGCGCACATATGACCTAGCCAATTTATTTCCGCAGGCACGGCAGAATTTATAGCCGCGTCTATTTCCGCAGACAGCAGGTCGAAATCGGTTGACTCCTTTAACATAAAAGTGTATTCGCCGTTGGCATAGCTCTTGCCAATGGCAACTAAGCCGTAAGCCCTGTCGCCTACGCCCACGTAACCGCCTATTGCCAGCGCGCCGTCGGCAAACGCGCCAATGGCGACCGCACCGAACGAGACAAAGCCGAAAGCCACCGCGCCGAAGGCAACTAATCCCGCCGCCACCGAACCGAACGCCGCAATGAGGGCAAGCGCGAACACGCCGAATGCGAATATACCTAGCGAAAGCACACCGAATGCGAACACACCCAATGACAACACGCCTATCGAAATCACTCCCTTAGCCTTTATGCCTATGGCGATAAAGCCTTTAGCCGTTCTACCTAATCCCAGATTGACGTGCACGAGCGGCATTCCGAAGAGCGTGCGTTCGGACTTATATTCGTAAAAGATATCCGCAAGGCGCGCTCCGTATAATGATGCGACGGAAAAAGAAGTTTTTCTTCCGCGATTTCCGGCATAGCCGCCATGCCTGCCTACTTCGTCCTGCCCGTCTGAATCGTTCTGCCTGCCTACTTCGTCCTGCCCGTCTGAATCGTTCTGCCTGCCTACTTCGCCCTGTCCGTCTGAATCGTTCTGTCTGCCGTCGTTCAACAGATAGTCCACAGAACAGCCGAAGAGGGCGGAAAGCCTTATCAGTTTTTCCGTTTCGGGATAGGCAAGGTCGGCTTCCCAGCGCGAAACCGCCTGACGGGTTACCCCAAGTTTATACGCAAGCTGTTCCTGCGTGAGGTTGATTTTTTTGCGCTCCTGCGCGATTTTGTCGCCCGTAGTCATTCATATTCTCCTTCTTACAGCCCTGCGTTTAAATTTCACGGCTGCAATTAAATTGTAAAATACCCGTCGAAAAAAATCAACCCACTGACGATTTCTTTATGTAACTTTTGGGTTGCTTTTGTTAAATTAATCATTTAATCCGTTATATAAAACGCGGAGCAGATATTGTGCGGCGCATATTCGCGGCATAGATATTATGCGGTGCAGAAAATACGCGGCGAGCCACAAAAGAGGCTCGCCGCGTTTAAATTTTTTAATTCACATTATACAATCGCAAAATTTATTTAATCTGCAACAGCTCGGTATACGCCATAACGAACGGACCCGTGCCCTTTGCGTCGTTTTCGACTATGGGCTCGGAAACGTAGTATTCAAACGTGCCGTCGCGGCGGCGGTTGGTTTCGGGACCTAAGCCCGCAACCAGGCAGATACCGCCCAGATTGAGCTTGCCGTCGGTTTCGCCGAGGTATTCGTTACAGATACCGTCGAACACCTGCTTGCCTACTTCGGCAAAGCGCTTGTCGATGATGCCGAGGCGCGCGCCCTTCATCATAGCGTAGGCTATCATGGAAGAACCCGAGGTTTCAAGATAGTTGCCCTCTCTGCCCATCTGGTCGACAACCTGATAGAACATCTTCTTTTCAGGGTCGATATAGCGTTCAAGTCCCTCGATGGTCTGACGGAAAATTTCGGCAAGTTTTTCCTTGGACGACTCGTCCTGCATATAGCCGATTGCGTCGACAAGACCTACCGTATACCAGCCCACAGAACGCAGCCAGAAGCTCTTGGAAAGTCCCGTGGTTTTATCCGCCCAGAACGCCTTTTTGGAGTAGTCCCAGCCGTGATAGTACAGCCTTTTCTGCTTATCGTACATATTATCGTACACGTTGGTGAACTGACGAACTATATCCGAATAATCGCCGTCGCCGCGTTCGCCCACGTAGCGCGTGTAGAAAACCTGCGCCATATACAGTCCGTCAAGCCAGATCTGGTCGGGGTAAATTTTTTTGTGCCAGAAATTGCCGATTGCAATGCGGGGCTGGGTTTCTATCTGCTTATGTAACAGTTCAATCGCCCTGTTGTACTTTTCCTTGCCGGTTTCGGCGTATAAATCGAAGAGTATTCTGCCCTCGTTGAGATTGTCGAGGTTGTAGGTTTCGAGTTCGTAGCCCCTTATCGATCCGTCCTCGAATACGTAATAATCGACGAAACGGTCGATAAATTCGATATACTTTTTGTTTCCCGTAAGTTTATAGATAGAGTAGAGCGAGGTCATCATACAGCCGTCGATATAGTTCCAGGCAGGTTTTTTGCCCTGACGGATATTTTCTATATTCCAGATAGGAGCTTCGGGCTGTGTGTCCTCTATGAGTCGGTCGATATATTTATCTATAATTTTATAATCCATATTACCTCTTTTAATTTCAGCTTATAACGAGCTTGCCGCAATTTTTCTTGATGATATTTTCACCCTGCACGCCGTTGAAAGTAACGTTTTTGAGCGTAACCTTTTCAACGTTGTCAATGTACAGACCCTCCTTGCAGTAGTCGCGGACGTATTCAAGCATTGCGGGCTTGAAGGGCTTTGCGTCCTCCTTGAACGAGAACGAGACGTTTTCAAGCACGATTTCCTTGACGGGCTGTTCTACCAAGCCGTCGAAGTATGCGCACATACACTCGCAATCCACGCACTCTATATCCCTGAACACGAATTTGCCCATATATGGCGTATCGTCGCCGACGGGGCGCTTTTCACGCGACCAGACGTATTCGGTATGTCCGTCGGGGTCGCAGAAATAGTACATATTGAGAACCAGCGGAGTGATTACGTTAATCATTTTGATATTTTCGAATACTACTCCGTCGATTATCGAATCCTTGCCTCTGCCGCGGCGGGACTTGATTCTTAAGCCTCTGTCGGTGTGCTTGAACACGCACTGGCAGACGGTTAAGTTTTTGACGCCGCCTGCAATTTCGCTGCCGAGCACGATTGCGCCGTGTCCGTCCTGGAATAGGTTGTTGCGGATGGTGTGGTTGCTTGCGGGCGTCTTATACTTTGCGCCCATATAAAGTTTTCCTGCCTTAAGCGCCACGCAGTCGTCGCCGACCGAGAAGATACAGCCGACTATATCCACCTTGTCGCAGCTTTCGGGGTCGAGTCCGTCGGTATTGGGACCCGTATAGGGGTTCTGCACTCTCAAATCGAAGAAGCCGAGATTTTCCGAGAAGAAGGGGTGAAGGTTCCACGCCGCGGAATTTTTGCAGGTTACGCCGTGCAAAACGACGTTTTTGCACTTGTTTAGCGTTACCAGTCTGGGACGTGCGACAGCCCTGCCCTTGGGAGTAGCCCACCAGGTGGAATGGTCGGCATTGCCGTTGATTGCGCCTTCGCCTACAATTTTAATGTTGCTCTGCTTATAAGCCGAAACGAACGACTGATGGCTGGGATAGGGGTTGCCTTCCCAGGTTGCAAGAATTTCTTCCGTGCCGTCGTCGTGTTCGATTTTTGCGGGAACGTAGGGGTAATGTTCCTCAACCACGTCGCCCAACAGCTCGCCGCCCTTTAAAATTTCAAGCGTGATATCGCTCTTTAAAACTATGGGGCGAACGTAGAAGCTGCCTTCAGGAACGACCACTCTGCCGCCCTTGGGGCAGGAGTCGATAGCCATCTGAACGTAATAGGTGTCGTCGGACTTGCCGTCGCCCTTTGCGCCCAGCTCGCGCACGTTGATTACGCCCGTTTCCTTTTCGGTTCTGAACCTTATTGTATAATCTTCGCTTGTTACGCCCACGACGTATTCGGTATCGGGCGTAAGGTTGAAGAGCGAGAACACGTTGCTGTCCTTTTCCTCGCCCACTTCTTTGCCGTTTAAGGTTACCTTATATTTTGCGGGGCTGTAATAGGGGTTTTTATTATCAAACTCAAAGCACGCCGAAGTGCTGCAAACAAACAGTTGCTTAAACATCACATTCTCCATTGGTTTTTTTATTTTTACACTTTTTTATAAGATAAACGATTAAGTCCTTGATGCCAATGAACGCCATATCGATTATTACGGCGAACAAACCGAATAAAAGCGGTTCGACGTATACGTTCATATGCCATACTCCGTCCATAAGGACGTAAATTCCGTCAACGCCGAGAAGGACTATCACGTAATAGATGATGTTGGTAAAGAACGTCCAAAAATGTTTGACAGGGAATGGGAACATTATAAAGTTGTTGTATTCCTTGTCTGAAGATTCCAGAAATCTGAAAATAGGATTGACGAGCAAGTCGGTCATAATTCCCAAAACTATGCCGTCGAGCACGAGCAAGTCCAAAGCGCTGGAAATTATCGTTCCCAGACCCATATTCACGAAAAAGCAGACCGCGCCGGCAAACCAGAATTTGATGAACAGCGCCTTTATCCACGCAGGGATACGGGAGAATTTATCAATCTTGTAAGGGTCGAATTCAGCTTTTTTTGAACCGGGCTTTGCCGTTTGCTCTTCGCCGGTAATTTCCGCAATGTTGGTGGTTACGGGTTCGGACGAGAGATTTTCCGTGTCGCCCTTGAGCGCGGCGACAAGCTCGTCTATGTCCTTTGTCTTTAAATCATAATAGTTTTCGATTGTGGATTCTTTATTCTTGGGTTTCTTTTTTGCCATTTCTTTCCTATTTTTAACAATAACCGACAAGCTGGCTTGCCGGTTACCGTTAAATTGATATTTTGTTAAATCAGTCCTGAGTTTCGATAGCTTCCTTCAAGTCGGAGCTTGCAATTTCCTTGGAAGTATCGATCTTCATAATCAACTTCGTGTAGAGAGGTAAGGTTACAAGCAACAAGGTGGAAATACCGAGGAATACCATGTGAACGATATCCAACTGGAACGAAGCGAGAAGATACGACCTGTAGTCGCTGCCGTTCAATACGGGGTTAGCCGCAAACGAATCTGACCAGTATGCCTTGTAGCCCTGTGCTTCTGCCATGGTTGAGAAGAACTTCGATTCGTTACCAGCTATACAGCCGAGCAACTGAACGTAGTAAATTATATCGAACGCGAACATAGCCGCAATGAACACAAAGGTGAGCGCAAGCATTACGTAATTTACTTTGTGCTTTTTGCCCGTCTTTTTATTTACGACGCCGCGCTTGGGGAAGCTGTTCATGAACAACACGAGCACGAGTATCGAGAACAACGTGTTGATGAAGATACTAAGTCCCAAGTATGCCTGGCTGGAGAAGTCTTTAACAGGTGCGGGCGAGAACGTGTTCAGTCCGACAAGATAGATAACTGAAGTAATTGCAAAGAACAAGAACGCTATTTTTTGAGGCTTTCTCTTCAAAGAAACGCACTGTTTTCTAAACCACTCCTTCATTTTGGGTCCGAAACTACCCTTCTTTTCGGGCTGTTCGTTCAGTTCTGCAACAGCGGTTTCCTCAACTTCAACTGCTAAGGTTTCTTTATTTTCCATAACAATTACTCCTTATCTGATTGCCTGCGTCGTTTCTTTATCGAAGAAGTGCATTCTTTCAACATCGAAACCGAGTTTAATTTCGTCGCCGTACTTGTAGTTGCACCACTCGGCAAACTTGCAGACAACAGTCTTCTTTCCGCCGATTTTGCCGTGAACCAAAGTGTTCATACCAAGGTTTTCGTTGTTGTTAACAACGAAATCTATGATACCGCCGCGAACGATATTTTCGGGACGAACGCCCAGGATAACTTCCTTGCCTTCATATGCTTCAAGAATCTTGCTCTGCTCAGCGGTAAGAGGATATTCAAACAATTCGGAAACGAATTTGCCGCCCTCGATTCTACCGTCGAACATATTCATAGGAGGCAGACCAATGAAGGTTGCAACGAAAGTATTTGCGGGTTTTTCGTACAGTTCGATAGGCTTACCTATCTGCTGAACGTGTCCCATGGACATACATACTATTCTGTCGGCAAGCGTCAACGCTTCGGTCTGGTCGTGAGTAACGTACATCATAGTTGCGTTCAATCTCTTGTGGAGCAACATAATTTCACGTCTCATCGAACCGCGCAGCTTTGCGTCGAGGTTGGACAGAGGTTCGTCGAAGAGGAATAACTTGGGGTTACGGACAATGGCACGACCCATTGCAACACGCTGACGCTGACCACCGGAGAGCTGCTTGGGCTTTTTGTTGAGCTGAGACTTTAAGTCGAGTATCTCGGCAGCCGCCATAACCTTACGGTGAATTACCATCTTATCTTCCTTACGGAGAGTAAGGGAGAACGCCATGTTTTCGTAAATCGTCATATGTCCGTACAGAGCATAGTTCTGGAATACCATCGATATATCTCTGTCCTTAGGAGGAAGACGAGTACAGTCCTTGCCGTCGATTATAAGTTCGCCGTTGGTTATATCCTCAAGGCCTGCAACCATTCTGAGGGTTGTGGACTTGCCGCAACCTGAAGGTCCGACGAGAACTATAAGTTCGCCGTCCTGTATGTCAAGGTTGAAATCCCAGACGGCCTGAACTCCGCCGTCGTAGATTTTTTCAATATGATTTAACTGAACGTTAGCCATTGCTTACCTCCCCGTCTTCAACGCTTGCGGGTTCAGATTCAGCCACCGCAGTTTCTTCTTCGTCAAGCTCTTTGAGCGCAGCTTCGACAGAAACTTCGCCGTTGTCGATTTTTGCCTGGAAAACTTCCAATCTGTTTGCAACTATGAAGCCCTGTACGCCCGAAACTATGAAGCATGCCGCAGACGCTGCAAGGTAAACGATGAATATCACGCCGTTGGAAATGCTGTTCATCGGAATTGCAAAGTAGTAGTTACCCGTAAGCCAATCGTTTGCCATACCGATTGTAGGATATATGAATATTCTTGCAATCTGTATAGCGGCTAAGACAAAGAGTACGTAAGAAAATTTCTTATTGTAGCCTTTGATACCTTCGGAAGCATAGAAGCCGCCGAGCAGAACCAAAAGGTTTAATATAACCGAACCGCCGAGCAATATTTTGTAGAGCGGTGTGGTAGAAACGCTATAGAAGAGCATAAAGTACAGGCAGTTAAATACCAGTCCTAAGAGCGCGAAAGAAGAAGCGAACTTATTCTTTTTATAGCGAAGTATATCGTCCTGAACAATAGATTTGCCGTTCATTACGCCACCTCCTTAACGAGTCCGTTTTCTAAGAGTGCCTTTTCACCCTTCATAAGTTTTATTTTCCAAAGTA
>JBJEUZ010000008.1:0-22815 GCA_051884095.1 Candidatus Coproplasma sp. | reverse complement strand
GTTTTTTGAAGTTTTTCTTCGGGCAGGGAAGAAAGACTGACCTTTACGCCCTCGGCAAGTTTCTTTTCAAGCAGGGCAACCCTGCCTAAGAGCGCGTCTATATCGTAGTCGGAGTCGGGCATAGCGCACTTTAAAACCGCGGTTTCAAGCGTTATTCTGCCGTTTAACGCGTAGCGCATATCGCTTTCGCAGGCAGAAATAATTTCAGTTACCCTTAATATCTTATGCCCGTCGGCTATTTTTGCTACGTCGGAAAGCCTTAAAAATCTATCGGCGGGAAGGTTCAGTATCTCCGCCGCATTCCTGCACATTTTTACAATCGCAAGATTGTTAAGGAAAGTAAGTAAATCCTTACACAGCACCCCCACGCTCTTTCCCGTTGAAAGAATTTTTTCAACCGAGGACAGAGCTTGCGAAGCGTCCTGACTTAGTATGCGTTCGCACAGGTCGGAAACCGAGGAAAAATCGGCATTGCCGAGAACTGCGTTTACGTCGTCATAGGTGAGCTTTCCCGAGGAATAAGACGAGCACATATCCGCAATCGACAGACTGTCGCGCGCGCTGCCCGCGCCCGCTCTGGCAATTTCGGAGATTGCTTCGGCTTCGTACTCCTTTCCGATTTTATCGAAAACGCCCTTAATCAGCGTTTCAAGGTCGGACTGGGGAATGAGCTTGAAGTCGAACCGCATGCAGCGCGACAGAATGGTTGCGGGAATTTTCTGCGGCTCGGTCGTGGCGAGAATGAACACCGCGTGACGGGGCGGCTCCTCAAGCGTCTTTAAGACGGCGTTGAACGCCGACGCCGTGAGCATATGGACCTCGTCGATGATATACACCTTATATTTGCCGGCAACCGGAGGATACTGGACCTTTTCGCGCAAGTCGCGCATTTCGTCCACGCCGTTATTGGAAGCCGCGTCGATTTCGGAAATATCCAGATTGTTGCCCTGAGCGAGCGCCTTACACGTAGGACATACTCCGCAGGGCGAACCGTCGACGGGGTTTTCGCAGTTGATTGCGCGCGCAAATATCTTTGCAAGCGTGGTCTTACCCGTGCCGCGCGGACCGCAAAACAGGTATGCGTGCCCGATATTGCCCGAAGATATGCGGTTTTTGAGAATTCTGACTATGTGTTCCTGACGCACAACGTCCTCGAATCTTGTCGGTCGGAAGGTACGGTAAAACGCAAGATAAGCCATTTTATTCCCCCTTGTAAATTTTTTGCAATTTGCGCTTGGAACGCATTATTGCGTTGTCGATAGTCTTGTAGGATTTTCCCAGATTTTCGGAAATCGCAGACATTGAAACACCGTCTACGTACATAGACATAACCTTATATTCCAGCGGCGAAAGATTGCGCTTTAAGGTTGCGGAGAGCTCGCTTTCGCTCTCGGAATTTATCAGCTCGTCCTCGGGACTTCCGTGCACGGAGTAGAGCCTGTCCTCCCCGTCGATGGGAAGGCTGTTGTTCAGGGCGGCGTTCTTGCAATTCGAATTCGCCTTGATGGCGTCGACGATGCGGTTTTTTATACAGGCGTACGCGTACGCGGAGAAATCTCTGTCTGCCGACTTGAAGTTGAGCATTGCCGAATACAGCCCGCACATTCCTTCCTGAACCAGATCTTCGGTTTCGCCGCCCGAAAGAAAAAATCTTCGCGCAACCTTTAAAACGGCGGACTTGTACTTGAGCATCAGCTCTTCCCCTGCCGCCCTGTCGCCGCTCTGAAACGCGGCAACCAGTTCTTCGTCAATCATTTCAGCCTGGTCCTTACTACCTCGTACGCGGCGATACCCAGCGCAACCGAGGCGTTGAGCGAATTTACCTTGCCAAGAAGGGGCAAAGATAGGGTAAAATCGCACTTTTCGCGCGTAAGGCGCTTAACGCCGCTGTCCTCGCCGCCGATAACCAGCGCGACGTTGCCCTTAAGGTCGGCTTCGTATATGCTTGTGCCGTCCGCCTCAAGCGCGTACAGCCAATATCCGTTATTCTTCAACTCCTCGACAGCGCGGTTCAAAGAATTTACCTTTGCAACCTTTACGTGATTTGCGGCGCCCGCCGAAATGCGGACGACCGCTTCGGTTACGCTGGCGCAGTTGTTGGAGGGAATTACCACGCCGTCCGCGCCCGCGCACTCGGCTACTCTGATTATCGAGCCGAGGTTGTGCACGTCCTCTATACCGTCGCACAAAATCACAAAGCCCTTGCCCTCCTCGCGCGAGGAGATGATATCTTCAATAGAACAATAGCGGTAATCTGAGGTTATTGCTATACAGCCCTGATGTCTGCCCGTCTGGCTTTCCTTATCCAGAACGCGACGGTCTACGAACTGCACGCGCACGCCTCGCGTGCGGGCTTCGGCAAAAATCTTGTTCAATGAACCCTGAGGGTTCTTTTCTATCATTATCTTCTCTATGGTTATATCCGTCTTTAACAGCTCCAAAACGGCGTTTCTGCCCTCGGTTTTCATTCTTCCTCCTCTAAAAGTCGGGATATCCTGTCGTACTGACCAGTAAGATACAGATAGCCCAATACAGCCTCGAACCCGGTAGAGCGGTTGTAATCGACCACGCTGGCGTTCTTGCTCTTGGTCGCCTTTTTCGCGTTTCTGCCGCGGTGAAAAATTTCGCTCTCTTCCTGAGTAAACCTTTCCTCTATCCTTGCAAGCAGAGCGCTCTGCCCCTTTGCCGAAACCTCGGCAGAGGTTATCTTTTGCAGGTCGTTGGGTTTATGGTCGCAACAGGTTACAACCTTTGCTCGGACGTACAGAGAATAAACCGCGTCGCCTACGAACGCAAGGGTTACCGGGGATAATTGTTTTGCCTGTTGCGGCGTTATGCAAGAAAAGAGATTAAACATAATTCCGATTATAATTATAGCACTTTGGTATAAAAAAATCAATTGTAAAGTAATATATAGCGTGAAAATGTTTGTGGTTAAAAAGGGTATTATAGCCGCGGTATGCTGCATTATAGCGGCGGGAATAATTTTAGGCGTGTGCGTAAGCGCTTCAAGCGCTCAGGCGTCGTCAATTACCTCCACCCTGCCTACCGTCGTCGTCGACCCCGGGCACGGCGGAATAGACGCGGGCGTTTGCGGCGTGAACACGAAGGTTAAAGAGAGCGCGATCAATCTTGCAATTTCAAAGTATCTTAAAGGATATTTTACAAACGCGGGCTTTAACTGCGTATTAACGCGCGCCACTCAGGCTGGGCTGTACGGCACGACGGCAAAGGGCTTTAAGATGCGCGATATGCTTGCCAGAAAGAGCATTATAGAGGAAAATAACGCCGATATGGTTATTTCCATTCACCAGAATTTCAGCCCGCTATCCTCGCGGCGGGGCGCGTTTGCGTTCTACGACAAGGACAGCGCGTGCGGAAAGGCGCTTGCACAGTCCATTCAGAACAGCATAAACGATATGGAGCAGTGCGTCAAAAAGAACAATATTCTTACAGGCGATTTCTTTATGCTGAAATGCACCGAGAGCGCTTCGGTGCTGGTTGAGTGCGGCTTTTTATCAAACGCCGAGGACGAAAAGCTGCTGATTAGCGAGGAGTATCAACGGGCTGTTGCTTACGCCATTTTCAAGGGCGCGGTAAATTATTTTTCGTAGAATAAGACGACTCCTACTTTCGTTTATCGGTTTCTTTGTTGAATATTATTAAGATAAACAGAAATTCGGGCGGCAACTTTGCGTTGCTGCCCGAAATAAAATTTCAGGGCGCGTTGCAAACGCGCCCTTTTTATTCAGTCAGAATTTTTAATTAAGACAACTTTTCGAGAAGTTTTAAATCTATTCCCTTTTCGCCGATTTTGATGATTTCTACCTTTACGGTGTCGCCGATATTTACGACGTCTTCAACCTTGTCAACGCGCTTGGACGAGAGCTTGGAGATATGAATCATACCGTCCTTGCCGGGCGCGAATTCTACGAACGCGCCGAAGGTCAGAATTCTTACTACAGTGCCGACGAACATATCGCCCACTTCGGGGTCGTGCGCAATGGACATGATGATTGCCTTTGCGCGCTCTGCGTTTTCGATGGGTCCGACCGTGGAGATATAGCCTCTGCCGGAGTCGTCGTCGTTGAAGTCGATTTCCGTGCCGGTCTCTTCCATAATCTTCTTGATTACGCAGCCCTGCTTGCCGATAACGTCGCCGATTTTTTCGGGGTCGATTTCAAAGTTAATAATTTTGGGAGCGTAAACCGAGAGCTGAGGAGCAACTTCGGGAACGCATTCGAGCATCTTGGAGAGAATGAACTGTCTGCCCTCGTTCGCCTGATTGATTGCGGTGTGCATAATCTCTTCGGAAATGCCCTTAATCTTGATATCCATCTGGATAGCGGTGATGCCGTTTACCGTTCCCGCTACCTTGAAGTCCATATCGCCGAGGAAGTCCTCAAGACCCTGAATATCGGTGAGAACGCGGAATTCGCCCGTTTCCTGATTTTTGATAAGACCCATTGCCACGCCGGCTACGGGATTCTTGATGGGCACGCCCGCGTCCATAAGAGCCATGGTAGAACCGCATACCGATGCCATCGACGAAGAACCGTTGGAGCTCATAATGTCGTTTACCACGCGGATAGCGTAGGGGAACTCGTCCTCGGAGGGGATAACGGGCACGAGAGCGCGCTCGGCAAGTGCGCCGTGACCGATTTCACGTCTGCCGGGGCTTCTTAACGCCTTAGCTTCGCCCGTGCAGTAGCCGGGGAAGTTGTACTGATGCATATATCTTTTCGAGGTCTCTTCGTCCAGACCTTCGAGCTTCTGGGATTCGCCAATCATACCGAGCGTACAGGTAGTGAGCGTCTGAGTCTGTCCGCGGGTGAACACGGCGGAGCCGTGAACGCGGGGAAGAACGTGTCTTTCGCACCAGATGGGGCGGACGTCCTTAAGACCTCTGCCGTCGGGACGGATACCCTTATCGAATATCTTTGCGCGTACCTTTTCCTTGGTGAGGTAGTAAACGCTGTCCTTTACCTCCCTTACGTTTTCGGGATAGATTTCTGCAAAGTGTTCGAGTATTTCCTTTTCAGCCTGAGCCTGACGGGCTTCTCTCTCCTGTCTGTCGAACGTGTCGATAGCCCAGTCGATTTTTTCGGAAGCGTATTCTCTTACCGCCTTGTCTAATTCTTCGGGAATGTGATAAAGCTCTATTTCGAGCTTTTTCTTGCCGACTTCGGGAACGATTACGTCTTCGATGAAAGCGCAAATCTTTTTGATTTCCTCGTGGCCGAACATAATAGCGCCGACCATTTCGTCGTTGGATACTTCGTTAGCGCCTGCTTCTATCATTAAAATCGCGTCCTTGGTACCCGCGAGGTTCAAGTGGATGTCGCTCTTTTCGCGCTGAGCGAGGTCGGGGTTGATTACGTACTTGCCGTCGACCATGCCGACCACTACCGAGCCCGTAGGACCTGCCCAAGGGATATCGGAGATAGCCAAAGCTGCCGAAGAACCTATCATTGCGAGAGGTTCGGGGGAGATATCGGGTTCAACCGACATTGCCTGAGCGATTACCACTACGTCGTTGAAAAGTCCCTTAGGGAATAGGGGACGAAGAGGTCTGTCGATTAAGCGGGAAGTTAAGATTGCCTTGTCAGAAGCTCTGCCTTCGCGCTTTTTGAAGCCGCCGGGAATTTTGCCCACGGAATACATCTTCTCTTCGTAGTCAACCTGCAAAGGGAAGAAATCCATACCCTCTCTGGGTGAAGCGGACATACAAACCGAAACCATAACGGCGGTTTCGCCGCAACGCACAACGCACGCGCCGTTTGTCTGTTCTGCATATTTGCCCGTTTCGATAATCACGTCGCGACCGCCGACGGGCATAGTGAATTGTTTGAAATTTACCATTGTCTGTTCTCCTTGTCTGTTCTTGCGCCTGCGACGCCCACGCCGCAGACAAAATTATGAAAAACGGGCGCGCAAAAATATAAACTTTGCCCGCCCGTCTGTTTCCAAAATTACTTTCTGAGATTTAAAGCAGCGACTATCGCACGGTATCTTTCGATGTCCTTGCTCTTTAAATAGTCCAAAAGACCGCGTCTGCGACCTACCATCTTGAGAAGTCCGCGACGAGAGTGATTGTCGTGAATGTGCTCCTTCAAATGCTCGTTGAGGTGATTGATTCTCTCGGTGAGGAGTGCAATCTGCACTTCGGGAGAACCCGTGTCGCCTTCCTTGGTTGCGAATTTAGCGATGATTTCTGACTTTTCCATTTAATTTATCCTCCTATGGAAATTTTATATGCGGTAAACAAAGTCGGGCGTCGAGTATTCGCACCGCTTTGTATCCGTAAGACTAATTAAGTTTAACACACCGTCAAAAAAATAGCAAACGTTTTAATATAATTTTTTGAATTTAGATTAAATATTATTCCGCCGACCGCGCAATAGCGACCTGACGCTATTTTGAAAACAGGGAATTTCTGTCTGCGATAATTTTATCGATTTTTTGGATATACGTCGGGATATCCTTCGGCGAAGCGCAACGCTCTATGCGTTCGTCCTCGTCAAACAGGCGCTTGGATATGGCGTTCGCGCCCACGGCGATATTGTCCGAAATTTCTTCCATAACGTTTACGTTGTACACGCACGCCTTACCCTTCTTACTCCAGCCGCAGTTTTCGTAGCCGCCCGCCTGATACTTCTGGCGATACATATAATACGGCTCGTACCCTGCCTCGGAAAGCATTTGGCGGGAGAGAGCAATCATTCTGCCTATGCCTTCTACGTGAAGGCGATAGGTCTTTTCCTTGAGCTTTGCGCCAGACTTCAACGACAGCGTATGCACGGTGATATTGGCGGGGTTGAGTTCGATCGCGCGCCTCAACGAATCTTCAAAGTCGTCGGGCGTTTCGTCCGCAAGACCGGCTATCAGGTCGACGTTGATATCGAAGCCGTACTTTTCGGCCATACCGAAGGCTTCGTATACCTGCGCGCAGGTGTGCTTTCTGCCGATTTTTATAAGCGTGCCGTCGGAGAACGACTGTGGATTTATACAGAGGCGGTTTACGCCGTAGTCCTTAGAAAGTTTAAGTTTTTCTTCGGAAAAGACGTCGGGTCTGCCCGCCTCCACCGTGTATTCGAAACCGGTCAGCGAAAGCGAATTGACCGCGGCATATATGCGCTCCAACTGCGCGGTCTCTATGGCGAACGGCGTGCCTCCGCCGATATATACGCTGTTTGCGCGAGAAAGCAGGGGTTTTACGCTTTCAATTTCGCGTTCGACGCAGGATATATAGCTATCAACGTACTTTTTTGTCGCAGAAACGGGAGCCGTTACGAACGAACAGTACTCGCACTTAGTGGGGCAGAAGGGCAGACTTATGAACAAGTCCTGTCCGCCGCGGTTCTCGTAAATTTTCTTCTGCGCCTGAATGACCTTTAAGACGTGCTCCGCATTTTCTGGAGCGACGCGCATTTCGGCAAACATATTCGCGGGGTTGCGGCCTTCGGCAATTTCCCTGTAAGCAAGTTTTGTGGGGCGTATGCCCGTCAGCGCGCCGTAGGGAAGTTGAATGCCCTTTATCTTTGACAATAGGTTATAAAAGGCGAGCTTTGCAAACCTCTTGGCGTAGCGCTTGAACTGCAGCTCGTCCTCTGTTTTAAGTTTGTTTTCGCTGTCGTAAAATTCGCCGTTGTACTCTATACAATTGAAATAGGTATCCGAATTAAATGAAAAATAATGGGTAAAATCCTCCCCTTCGGCTTCGAACAGGCGGATAATATCCATTATTTCAGGTTGAAGAAACTGAGTGTTTGTGTTAAGCATTTGCGTTTATATACGGGTTGAAAGCCCTTTCGTGATTCAACGTGGTGTCTTCGCCGTGACCGCAGAAAACCTTGAAGTCTCCCGCCAGGGCGTAAAGTTTTTTTACGCTGCGCGAGAGAGCGGACGCGCTGCCTGTTGAAAAGTCGGTTCGTCCCACGCTCTCGAAAAACAGGGTGTCGCCCGAAAAAATATTGTTTTCGCACACGTAGCAAACCCCTCCTCGGGTGTGACCGGGGGTAGCTATGACCTTGAAGCGCATGCCGCAAAGCTCCAACTCCTCTCCGTCCCTGACCGTGCGGTCAATTTCGAAGTGCGGAATGGTTATGCCGTGGAATATAGCGCGGTTATCCTCCGAAAAAATAAGGTCCTTTTCGTCCTCGCCGCAAATTATCGCGGCGCCCGCCTGATAGAGCGCGCCGCATCCGCCTATATGGTCGTAATGACAGTGCGTCAACAGCACATATTCGGGGGTCAATCCTAATTCTCTTATCTTTTCAAGCACGCGGGGCTGCGCGCAGTCTATTACTACGCAGCTCTTTCCGTCGGCGGTAAGTATATAGGTGTTAGACGCAAATCCGAATGGATAAATTTTGTGGATTTTCATTTTCAATTTGTTGTTCTGTAAACGTCGATAATGCGTTTGTCCTTTTTAAGGTGATTTACAAGCAAGTCGATATCCGAACGCTTGTTGAGCTTGACGTTGATATCGAACAGCGCCCTGCCCTCCTTGTCTATTCTTCCGTTAATCTGGGTCATAGAGAGCTGCATCTGCGAAATTTCTGAAGTTATGAACGCGATTACGCCGCCCTCGTCGGTGGCTATAATCTTGATGCCCGCAACAAAGCCCTTTTCGGTTTCGCCCGTCCATTCGGCAGGCTGAATTCTGCCGTCGTCCATATCCTTTACGTTTGGACAGTCCTTACGATGCACTATTACGCCTCTCCCGCGCGAGACGAAGCCGACGATAGGATCGCCGGGCACGGGGTTGCAGCAATGCGCAAACTTGACCAAAAGCCCGTTCATTCCCTTTACCGTAACGCTGCCGGCGGGAGTGTGCTTGAGCTTTTCCGCCTCTAACTGACCTATGGGCTTGGGAATTTCTTTCTTGTAATAATCAATGAGCTTGAAAATTACCTGATTTATGCTTACCGCGCCATAGCCGATAGAAGCCATCATCTCGTCGACGGAATCGAACACGAGCTTTTGCGAAAGTTTTTTAAAGGACTCGTCGGTGAGCAGGTCCGCAAGCGCGTAACCGCGCCTCTTCGCCTCGGCTTCGAGCATGGCTCTGCCCGTCTTGGCGTTGTCCTCCTTCATCACCTTTTTAAAGAACTGCCTTATCTTTGCCCTTGCAGAACCGGACTTTACAAATTTAAGCCAGTCCCACGAAGGCCCCTTGGAGGTTGAGGAAGTAATGATTTCCACTACGTCGCCGGTCTTTAAAACCGAGTTTAGCTGAACCATCTTGCCGTTGACCTTTGCGCCCACGCACTTGTTGCCTACCTCTGAGTGAATAGCGTATGCAAAGTCCACGGGGGTGGCTTCAAGCGGGAGAGATATGACCTTGCCCTGAGGGGTGAACACCAACAGCTCGTTGGAATACAGGTCGTTCTTTAAGCTGTCCACAAACTCCTTGGAGTCGTTTAAGCTGCCCTGCCAGTCCATTACGTCGCGAATCCAACTCAATCTCTGGTCGAAGTTGTTTTCGCCCGTCTTTTGTTCCTTGTATTTCCAATGCGCCGCGATGCCGTATTCCGCCATTCTGTGCATTTCGAACGTGCGTATCTGAATTTCGAAAAACTGACCGAAGTTGGTAACTACCGTGGTATGGAGCGACTGATACATATTGCGCTTGGGCGTTGCTATATAGTCCTTGATTCTGCCGGGCACGGGCTTCCACTGCTTGTGAATGATGCCCAGGACCTCGTAACATTCCTCGGTGGTATTTACGATTACGCGCACGGCGGTTAAATCGTAAATCTGGTCGAGGGTAAGACCCTTGTTCTTCATCTTTTTATAGATTGAATAGAAGTGCTTGGGTCTGCCGAACACCTCGCCGCCTATGTTGTTTTCGCGCAGCATTGTCTGCAACTGAGATACCACGAAATCGACGAAGTTGCGCCTTTCCTGCAGGCGCTGGTGAATGTTTGCGGCAAGATATTCGTACGCTTCGGGGTCGAGATATTTTAAGCACAAATCCTCCAGCTCGCACTTAATCTGGGATATACCCAGCCTTCCCGCAAGCGGAGTGAAAATTTCCAGCGTTTCCTTGGCAATGCGCTGTTGCCGCTCGTTTGAAAGGAAGTTCAGCGAGCGCATATTGTGCAACCTGTCGGCGAGCTTTATGATAATTACGCGCACGTCGTTTGCCATAGCGACGAAAATTTTTCTGAAATTTTCGGCGTCCTCCTCCTCGTGCGACTGGAAACGAATTTTGTCCAGCTTGGTTACGCCGTCGACCAGCGTTAAAATTTCGTCGCCGAACAGCCGCTTTATGTCCTCGGGCGTGGCAGGCGTGTCCTCGATAACGTCGTGCAGAAACGCCGCGGCGACAGTGGGCGCATCCAGACCTAAATCCACCAGAATTTCCGCAACCGAACAGGGATGCGTAAAATATGGCTCGCCTGAAGCGCGCTTCTGATTTTTGTGCATTTCCTCGGAGTAGCGGTAAGCCTTAAGTAACAGCTCCCTTTCCTCTTCGGGATATAATTCGTTAATTTTATCCAAAACCGTTTTCATATTCTTTAAAAGCCCGCGCAAAATTGCGTTCTTAATTCAGATTATTGATTAAATTATACAGATGCGAAAGCGATAAATCGGTCTTTACGCCGCGGTAGACGGTGAGTTTGCCGTTTTTGAACGATATGAGATTTAACTGTTCGAATACTTTAAGCGCGAACAGCGCCTGTTCCGGGCAGACGCCGAAAGCGTTCTTTTCGGCAACCTCTTCGGCGGTTGCGCCGTCAAGATTGAACGCGTTTGCAGATATCTCCCTGAACACCGACAACAGCTCGACCCTGTCGCAGGACAGAGTTTTAAGCGAAGCCGCGCCGTCTATCTCCCCGCAGATTTTTACCGTTTTTCCTTCCAGCGCAGGCAGGCTGACGCTTGCCGGTCTGTCCAGCCATATTACGCGGTTAAAGCCCGAAAGGTCGCAATCAAACTGTGGCGACACCAACACAACGTTGGAAAGACTTTTTGACGAGAGCGCAAATAAATTTACGTCCAAGTCACCTATTGCCTTGTATGCGGAAAGCGTGGAAAATTCCTCGGCTATAAACACCGTGCCGTACTCCGATTGCAGAGCCAACTCCTCGATTTGCGCAATCGGAACAATCTCCGTATTGCAGTTTACTGGCGGGAGCGCCGCAACCGACAGGTTGTTCATAGTTATCTGCGACAGCGCGAACGCACCGCTTTCCTTATAATATATGACGTCGCGGATAAAGCCCTTTACGTATTCGCGTCCCTTGAAGTTTGAAACGTTATACTCGAATACGAATTTTTTGGGAACGGGACTTTTGAGAAGTTTTTCGTACCTTGCTCCCGAAAAATACATGAGCTCGATCTGCGGACACCTTACCGAAAGATGGGGAGAAAGCGCCTTTACGGGGCGGGTCTGACATGCGCCGACAGAAAGCGTAAACAGCGGGCGCTTGAAGCCGACGCCGAAAGGCTCCAACTGGTCGAGCTCGCGCGCAAACTTTGCGGATGCGGCGCCCGTAAGCTCGCCGCAGACGTACAGCGTTGGCGTGAACGCGCCCTGAGGATAGCGTTCGTGAAGAAAGGCGTTCAGAGCCTCCTCTAAGAGCGGGAAGTTTTCTTCGGTTATGTTAACGCCCGCCGCCTGAGAGTGTCCGCCGAATTCGGCTATAAGACTTTCGCAATGCTTTAACGCTTCGAAGATATTAACCGATTCGACGCTGCGCGCCGAGCCCTTTAGCATATCGCCGTTCTTTACAAACAGCAGCGCGGGTCGGGAATATTCCTCGGCGAGGCGCGCGGCGACTATGCCGACGAAGCCTGCGTTCCAGCTCTCGTCCCAGAGCATAATCACCCTGCCGCCGCCACCCTTCTGGTTGAGCTTGCTCTTGGCGGAAAGATACAGCTCGTCGCAGCATTTCTGACGTTCGGTGTTGTAGGCCGTGAGCTGTACGGACAAATCGAAAATCGCCTTTTCGTCCTCTTCGCAGAACAGCCTTAAAGCGGCGTTTGCATCGCCCATTCTGCCTGCGGCATTTATTTTAGGGGCTATTGAGAACGCGAGCGACTGAGCCGTTACCGCCTCGCCCGATTTATTCAAAAAGGCTGAATATGCCTTTTTAGGGGTCTTGTTAATTATTTTAAGTCCTTCGGCAACTATATCGCGGTTCTCTCCCCACAGCGGCACGCTGTCGGCAACCGTCGCGATAGCGGCGTAGTCGAGATATTTATACGCGTCCGTACCGTTGAGCGCGCAACCAACCTTGAAGGCTACGCCCGCGCCGCAGAGATTATCGTAAGGATAACCGTCGTTAAACTTGGGATTGACGCATATACAGTCGGGCAGAGCCGAGGGCAGCTCGTGGTGGTCGGTCACTATGACTTCGGCGCCCTGCTCCTTTATATATTCCACCTCTTCGGCGTTGGATATGCCGCAGTCAACAGTTATGAACAGCTGAGGAAAATATTCTTCAAAAATCTCGTCGATGGCAGAGGTGTTCAGCCCGTAGCCGTTGCGGCGTTCGGGGACGTATACTATGGGCTCTATGCCGAAATCCTTTAATACTCCGCGCATAATGGACGATGCGCACACGCCGTCGGCGTCGTAGTCGCCGTATACGACGACCACCCACTCTTCGTCGCGCGCGCGGGTTATCAGCTCGACGGCTTCCTTCATTCCGCTCATCTTGTACGGCGAAATAAAGTTGGACTTGGAAGGGTGAAGAAAGCGTTCTATCTTTTCTTCGTCGTCGATTCCCCTGCCGTAAAGGATTTTTACCGTATCCGAACACAGCCCCGTGCTCACGGCGAGGTTTTCGATTATATTAAGTTGTTCAGAAGAGTATTCGAACTCCGGTAAAATTCTTTTCATTATGTAAATTACTCGTAAGGGCACGCCTACACGTAAAATTTAACCTTTTTAAACTCTACGGTTCGCCGCACATTTTTCGTATTTTCTTTAAATCCTGTTTTTATGGTGAAAAAGGGCGGGATATTGCTCTATCCCGCCATTTCGTACACAATTTATGCCTTTTTATCCAACTTGGAAATACCGCCGTAAAGCGCGGGGGTAAACATTGAATAGCCGTACCAGCACGCTATAACGGAAATTATTGCCGCCGCATAAGGCACGAGCGAGGTGAGCGACGGGCTTACAATTACGGCAAATATAGCCGCAATTACGCAGATGATTGCCGCCGACGCGCAGATAAACGCGCCCGTCTTATAACTTTCGTGAGCCGCATCGTCGGAAAGCTGCTTTATGCTTACCTTGGCGTTGACTTCTTCCTTGAGAGCTTTTCTTATTCTGTCGAAGTATACTCCCGAAGTTATTGCGGTAACAAAGAACACAAGAACTGCAAACGCCACCGCTTCGAGCCCGACGGGAACTCTGGTTATGGCAAGCAGAGCGGCATAGATTGCAAGGTTGTGCACTTGCGAAATCAGCGCCGTCAGCGCCATGCCCCACTTATATCTGATGCAGAAATATATTGCCTGGAAGGCTATTGCCGAAGCGAGAGCGATTGATGCGTATATTGCAACTTTTCTACCGCCCAACTCGGTTGTAGCTTCGTGAAGGGTTGCAACGCTGTCGATAAATCCGTTTTCAGCGAGAGCCGCGTTGATATTTTGAGTAGCTTCGTTGAGCACTTTTACGTCGGTTGAAGAAACGAACTTATAGATAAGCTGGTTGCTTACCGAACCTTCGTCGGAAAAGCTGTATTCGTAATAGCTTATGCCGGAAAGCGCTTTACCCGAAATTTCTTCCACCTTTGTTCCGTGCGGGTCCTCGGCAACCGAACAGGTTATTACTATGCTCTTATAGTCGGAATATTCGCCGCCGAAATTTAAGAATCCGCCCGCCAGGAAATGGCAGATAGTGCCTACAGCCATTCCTATGGCAATTATAAGGGCGCTGATTATTACAAAAAGATGGGTCTTTGACGAAAACTTAATCATCGCCGTACACCTCCCTCTTAAAGCCGCCGAAGCCGAACTTGTCCCTCTGGTTCGCGCTGCATACGTACCACATAAATCTTGTGAACCAATACAGAACGTAAGACGCGAGCACGGCGATTACGGAAATGAGTCCACAAGATGCAACTTCGCCGACCGCTACGAACGCGCAGATTATAGCCGCGACAATGAGAACGATATGGATATCCGCCACCGTCATAAGCGTGCGCTTGTAAGCCGTCTTTACCGCCGCCTGCAGGGTTCTGCCCTTTTTGCACTGTGCGCGCACTTCCTCGAAAACGATTACGTTTGAAGCGCAGAAGAGTATTAAGCCTGCAAATGCCGTTAAAATTACGGCGAAAGTCAGCTGAATGCCCACGAGATAGAATGAGTAGAGCATAGCGAGAGCGAAAATCGCAATCGACATACCTACAACCAGCCCGAGCTTTTTATATCTTATTACAGCCGCAACAATGAATGCAACGACGAGGACTATGCAAGCGATTAAAGTGAACAGAGCGGCGTTTTCACCGGCAGATGCAGTTGAAGAAAGCACCGAATCGATATCGTTATACTTTACCGAGAGCGCCTTTCCGTTTACTGCGGAATTGAGTGCGATTGCCGTATTTTGCGCAAGCTCGGCGTCGTTTGCGGTAAACTGAAGTTTGTCCGAATTGATGGTAGAATCGCAGGACACCGAAAGCATAAGAGTTTCGCCAAGGTAGAAATAGAGAACCTGACTTGACGACGAAGCAACCAGAGTGGTTATGTCGCGCAGTCTTTCCTGTCCGAGTTCGGTGAGGTCGAAGCTAATCGCAGTAGTCGTACCAACGGTAAAGGTGGAAACCGATTTGAAGAAATCGTTTACGTCCTCGGTAACTTTGGTGAGCGAATACGTGGGACTGCCGTCTGAAGTGAGGGCGGTGTTGGTGTATTCGTCCCTTCTGTTGGAATGGGTCGTACTGCTGTCGTCCGAGGTGGTTATGGTTGAATCGGACGACCTCAACGTAAATCTACCGTCCGCGGGGATATAGGTAAGGGCGCTTGTTGCCGCCGAAAGCGCTTCGGAGCGCGTGGTGGAATTATTGCCCTTATAAGCCGCGTAAGAATAGTTTGTGGGAATGCTGATTTTGATGGTTATGCCGTCCTCAACAGAAACCGAATAGCTTGAAAGCCCTTTTTCGGAAAACCTTTCGCTGATAATCTCCGCGTCGGATTTGACAGACGTTGCAAGAGATAAGCGCTCGGACTCGTCGTATTTTTCGCTATCGACGTAAACGCCGCCGTAAGCGACGTATCCGTCCTTATCTTCTTCGCTGAGATAACCGTACTCTTCCGCAGAAATTACGCCTTCGGGATAGAGCGTCGTGTACGCGCTGCCCGAAAAGTCTGCGCCGAGATTGATGCTGGCTGCGATGGAATTGTATCTTTGCGTATTGCTTACGTTGAAAGATATTGTTCCGAAAACCGCCGCAACAATAATGACGATTACCGTGAGCGAAGTTATTATAGCAGATTTCACTTTGCTCATTTGAAACTCCTTAAAGTTATGCCTACGATTTTAATACCCAATTATTATAATGTAAAATAGCTTTTCCGTCAAACGAATAGAGCTCTCTTACCGAAAAAAAATGTCATTTTATAAAAATAAGCCTGCCTAAGCGACGACGGCAGGCAAATTTTTTTTAAGATTTTGCCGCTTTTTTTACGGCAAGCACGTGCATTGCGCACTCCACTCTCTTTTTCATCATCTCGCACGTGATTGCATAGGGAGTGTCTATATCGCCAGTAAAGTGATAATTGTTCGCGCTGCATCCGCCGCTGCAAATGAATTTTGCAAAACAGTTTTCGCACTGCTTGCGCGTGAACAGACAGGACGAAGCGAACTTTTCGCGCAGGTCGGAATCGATTTTGCCCTCGTATACGTTGCCCATCAAAAACTTGGGGTCGCCCGCGAACTGATGACAGGGATAGATATCTCCGTTTGGCACTACCGAAAAGTATTCGTTGCCCGCTCCGCACGCGGATACGCGCTTTGAAAGGCAGGGTCCGCCCTCCAGGTCCACGTTGAAATGGAAGAAGTTGAAGCCTTCGCCCTTTTCGTACTTTTCGAGATATTTATCGCAAAGGTTTTCGTACTCGGCTTTTATAGCGGGGAGATGCTCGCTCTTAATCGCCAGATCGTCTATTTCGGTCACTACGGGTTCCATTGAAATACTGTCGAAGCCCTGCTCGGCAAGGAAAATAACGTCCTTAGAAAAGTCAAGATTTTTCGCCGTAAACGTGCCGCGCACGTAGTAGCTCTTGTCCCCTCTGCTCCTGACGAATTTTTTGATTTTATCGATAACCAAATCAAAGCTGCCCTTGCCGTTTACAGTCTTGCGGATGGCGTCGTGCACTTCCTTTCTGCCGTCGAGGGACAGAACGACGTTTTCCATTTCGGCGTTGAAAAATTCAATCGCCTCGTCGTCTAAAAGCAAGGCGTTGGTCGTCGTGGTGAACAGAAATTTTTTGCCGCGCTTTGCCGCCTCGTCCTTGGCGTAGTAAACTACGTTCTTTATGGTCTGCAGACACATTAACGGCTCGCCGCCGAAGAAATCAACTTCCAGCACCTTGCGGTTTCCGCTGTTTTCAATCAAAAAGTCAATCGCCTTTTTAGCCGTCTGCTCGCTCATAAACTCGCGCGCGGAATGATATGCGCCCTCGTCGGCAAAGCAATAGCGACAACGGAGATTGCAGTCGTGACAGATGTGTATGCACAGCGCCTTTACCTCGTGCGACTTCACAGGGTAAGATTTAACCTCTTCCCTGTTCAAAAGTCCCGCGCTTTCCAGCCCGTATACGTCCGCCTTAATTTGCGCTATATCCTCGTCGGTAAGATAGCTTACGTCCACGTTCTGACCTTCCTTAAAGGCGAGATAGTCGGCGGTTTTGTCGTCGCACTCGTGCAGACTGCCGCTGCCCGTGTCGTAGATATAATTTGTCGATTTGTATTTAAAAACGTGTATCATAATAACAGTAAATAAGGAGCAGAAGTTTTTCTGCTCCTTTATAGCATTTTCGTAAATTTTTAATTACTTGGTTTCCTTATCGGGGTTCTGTTCTCTGGTTATTCTTTCGCAGCTCTGATTGCCGACCGTGCAACTGGTCTTGCAAGCGGACTGGCAGGTGCTTCTGCATTCGCCGCAAGCGGTTACTTTTCTTTCTGCGGGTTTAGCGATTGTCTTTATCATATATATTTCTCCTTTATTGCGTTTGGTTTTCTATTATTATAGAATACGCGCGACAAAAAATCAAGTATTTTGCCGTAATTTTTACCTCTTTTTGATATTTACGGCGATTATACCCGTCACCGCGCCCGCTGCGGCGCCGATTAAGAGCTCCAGGGCGAACGTCCAGCTCATCGAAAACGAGCCCGCTATGGCGCTGAACAACAGATAGGTCAGCACTACGCAGGCTATACCCAACACGACGCCCTTTATAAGTCCCCTGTCCTCCCTGATAAAGAGTAAGCCGCCGAAGACTATCGCAAGCACCTTAAAAACCTGGTTGACGGGAGCTATCGCCGAGGCGGGCAGACAAAACAACTGAATTATCAGCGTAAATACCAGCGCGTAAACCAGCGCGAAAACGACGGCGGCGCAAGCCGCCTTAGCTACCTGAACTGCGCTCTTTAACATAAAAATCCCTCCGCTTACATTAACGTATGCGGAGGGTAAAATTTTAAGAACTTAATCAGTCTTTTTTCTCTTCTTCCACAGTTTCGGTCTGTTCGGGAAGAGTTTCTTCGGCGGGTTCGCTCTGTTCAACAGACTCGCTCTCCTCGGTAGCCTGGGTTGCGGCGTTATTCGTTTCCTCGACGACAGCGTCGGTCTGATAAATAGCCTGCTTGTCGAACTTCATATAGCACTTGCCCGAAGTTTCGCTGCCGGTTTCGAGAACGAACGTGCTTTCCTCGTCGTTGACTTCCACTACGATGCCGCAGACGCCGCCAATGGTCTTAACCTTGTTACCGGGCTTGACGGAATTGATGAGCTTTTCAGCTTCCTGCTGACGCTTTTTATTGCGGCGCGAGCTGAATACGAACATAACGATGAGCAAAACCACGAGCATGCCGAGCATAACGTAGGTTATCCACTGATTGTTGGTGGTTGCGGTTGACGTTTCCAATAGAGAAAGAATCATAATATACTCCGAAAATTAATTTTACTTTTTAATAATAATATTTTTGAAGGCGGTTGGCAAGCAATTTTTGGAAAAATTTATATATTTCACTCAATTTTCGCTTTTGCCATACTTTGCGTAGAATTCCTCGGCGAAATCGTTGAGGCAATCATCGAAAATAGCTCTGCGCATATCAGCCATAAGTTTATGCAGGAAAGTTATGTTGTGCAGGCTCAACAGCATTGACGAGAGCATTTCGTTTACGTTTATGAGATGACGGACGTACGCCTTGGTATAGTTTTTACAGCAATAGCAGTTACACTCGTCGTCGAGCGGGGTGAAGTCCTCCTTATACTTGCCGTTGCGCGCCACTATTTTACCGTGGGAAGTGAACGCCGTGCCGTTGCGCGCCACGCGGGTTGCCAGCACGCAGTCGAACATATCCACGCCGCGCTTTACGCCCTCTATCAGGCAATCGGGCGAGCCTACGCCCATGAGGTAACGCGGAACGTTTACGGGAAGCGCAGGACGGATAATATCCAGCATTTCGTACATAAGCGGCTTGGGTTCGCCCACAGAAAGTCCGCCTATGGCTATGCCGTGCTTTGCGTAAGGCAGGCAGTTTTTTACGCTTTCCAGCCTTAAGTCTGCAAACATATTGCCCTGAATTATCGGAAAGAGAGCCTGGTCGTCGCGCGTCTTGGCCGCGGCGCAACGTTCAAGCCACGCGGCGGTGCGTTCCATTGCCTGCTTGGCCTGGTCGTAGGTGTAGCCGTATTCGCTGCACTGGTCGAACGCCATAATTATATCCGCGCCCAGATTTTCCTCGATTGCGATAGCTTTTTCGGGCGTGAACAGGTGCTTTGAACCGTCTATATGCGAATTGAAATATACCCCTTCGTCCTTGATTTTATTCAGCTTCGTCAAAGAAAAAACCTGAAAGCCGCCGCTGTCGGTCAGAATAGGTCTATCCCAGTTCATAAACTTGTGCAGACCGCCCGCCTTTTTGACGAGCTCGTCGCCCGGACGCATATACAGGTGATAGGTGTTGGAAAGGATAATCTGACTGCCAGCCTCCTTCAGCTCCTTGGGATAAACTCCCTTTACGGTAGCCTGCGTTCCGACGGGCATATATACGGGTGTTAAGATATCTCCGTGGGGGGTGTGAAAGACGCCCGCCCTGGCGCCCGTGTGCTTTTCAACGTGTTGTAATTCAAACGAAAATTTTTCCGACATATTTAAAATAATTATCTATCTTTGTTATTTTTAAAGACAAGGCGCGCGAGTAAAGCCCGATGGAGTTTACTGAGCGTAAACGACTGAGGGTTGCCGCAGCGCAAAATGAGGATTGGAGAGGCAAGCAAGATAAGGAGAACGCGGCTTTGTCCGAAGGGAGTGTACAATGACGTACACGACCAAGGCAAAACGCAAGTTCGACAAAGTATTGCGCCGCTTATACAATCATCATAGCGTCGCCAAAGGAAAAAAATCTATACCTTTCAGCAACAGCCGTTTCATACAACTCCAAAGTCTTTTCGCGGCCGGCAAGCGCGGATACAAGCATAATTAAAGTGCTTTCGGGAAGATGAAAGTTGGTAATTAAGGCGTCAACGCACTTGAACTTATAGGGGGGATAAATGAATATCTGCGTGTTTCCGCTCTCGGCGCGGACCGTGCCGTCGTCGTTCGCCGCAGATTCGAGGGTGCGTACCGAGGTCGTGCCCACGGCAATTACACGTCTGCCCTCGCTCTTGGCTCTGTTGATGGCGTCAGCAGCGCTTTCGGTAACGCAATAATATTCGCTGTGCATCTTGTGGTCGGTAATCACGTCCTCCTTGACGGGTCGGAACGTGCCTAAGCCGACGTGAAGGAGCACTTCGACTATTTCCACACCCATATCTCTTATCCTTTGCAGAAGTTCGGGGGTAAAGTGCAGTCCTGCGGTGGGAGCGGCTGCCGAACCGTCGGTCTTTGCGTAGACCGTCTGATACCTGCCCTTATCCTTGAGCTTTTCCTTGATATACGGCGGCAGGGGCATTGAACCGACTTCGTCCAATATCTCTTCGAATACTCCGTCGTAGATAAAGCGCACAATACGCTCGCCGCTGTCGGTTATTCCCTCTACGGTGAGCGAAAGTTTATCGTTTACGGTCAGCCGCGTGCCAATTTTGCATTTTTTGCCGGGCTTTACAAGCACTTCCCACTTGTCGATATCCAGCCGCTTTAAGAGCAGCACTTCAACCACTCCGCCGTGCTCCGTATGCGCGAACATTCTTGCAGGCAAAACCTTAGTGTTGTTGATAACCAGCACGTCGCCAGCCTTTAAATAGTCGCAAACGTTGCGGAATATCCTGTGTTCAATTACGTCGGTAGCCCTGTTATAAACCAGCAACCGAGAGCTGTCGCGAGGCTCAACGGGGGTCTGCGCAATCAGCTCCTCAGGCAGCTCATAATAAAAATCGCTCTTTTTAAACTGCATTTTTCTTAGTCCGAATTTTTATCAAATAAATTTATCTGTTCGCTCTGCGCCCTTGAAGGCGTATAGCCCAGATGTTCGTAACCGCCGCGAAGAATCACTCTGCCGCGCGGAGTACGGGCAATGAAGCCCAGCTGTAAAAGATATGGCTCGTATACGTCCTCTATGGTGCCTGCGTCCTCGTTTATGGTGGCGGCGAGGGTTTCCAGACCTACGGGCTTGCCGTCGAATTTTTCAATCATAGCCTTAAGAAGACTGCGGTCGATTTCATCGAGGCCTAAATCGTCTATCTCCATTCTGCCGAGGGCGAATTTCGCATCAGCGAGAGTTACGCTCCGGCTTTCGTTTACGGTTGAGAAGTCGCGCACGCGCTTTAAGAGGCGGTTGGCTATTCTTGGAGTGCCGCGGGAACGGCGGGAGATTTCGGTAGCCGCTTCGTCGTCTATGGATATGCCGAGAGTTTTTGCCGAACGCAAAACAATTTTCTTCAGCTCTTCGGGCGTGTACATTTCAAGTCGGCAGATTATGCCGAATCTGTCGCGCAGGGGGTTGGCTATCATACCCGCGCGCGTAGTTGCGCCGATAAGAGTGAATTTTTTTAACGAAAAGCGGATATTGCGCGCGCTGGGACCCTTGCCGACTATTATATCCAAGGCATAGTCCTCCATTGCGGAGTACAAAATTTCTTCAACGCTGTGATTTAAGCGGTGAATTTCGTCGATAAACAGCACGTCGCCGTCGTTGAGATTGGTGAGTATAGCCGCCAAATCTCCGCTCCGCTCTATGGCGGGTGCGCTGGTCATCTTGAGCTGACCGCCCATTTCGTTGGATATTATATGGGCGAGAGTGGTCTTGCCCAAGCCGGGCGCGCCGTACAGAAGGACGTGCTCCAGAGCCTCTCCTCTCTTCTTTGCGGCGTTCATATATACGGTAAGGTTTTCCTTTACCTTGCTCTGTCCCACGTATGCGTCGAGCGTTTTGGGGCGCAGAACGTTCTCTTCCACGTCGTATTCGCCCTTGGTGCTCTGGACGAGTCTGCTCTCTTCTTCGCCGTATTCTTCGTCGTCAAAAAACATCTTAAACACCTTAATTCATTGATTTCAATGCGACCATTATAATTTCTTCAACGCTCTTTGCGCCGTTATCGCGCGCCCTTTGAACCGCCTTCTGACTCTCCGCACGGGTAAAGCCCAGCGTCATAAGCGCGACTACCGCGTCCTCGTCGCCGTCGCTTTGCGAGATTGGCGCGGAAATATCCCTTGACGAAGCGGAATTTTCGGGCAGAACGCCCACCTTTTCGCGCAGCTCTAAAATTATGCGCTCCGCGGTCTTTTTGCCCAAGCCCTTGACGGACGAAAGCCTTTTGATATCCTGCGTGGCGATTGCCGCGGCGAGCCCGTTTAAATCCATAGACGAGAGCACGGATATGCCCATTTTAGGTCCTACGCCGGAGACCGAAACGAGCTTTAAGAACATATTCTTTTCCTCTATGCCCGAAAAGCCGTATAAAACCACGCCTGCCGTTTCGCTGACCTGCAGGTAGGTGTAAACTTCGGCGGTTGCGCCCGCGCTCATCTTTGAAAACGCCGACGCGGAGCAGACGACCTCGTAACCGACGCCGCCCGTTTCGATAATGGCGCTATCCGCGCCCATATAAATTACTTTGCCCTTTAAATATCCTATCATACTATTTTATACCGAACATTGCGCCGAAGCGCGAGGTGTGTGCGTGACAGAGCGCGACCGCCAGAGCGTCAGCCGCGTCGTCGGGACGGGGAATTTTCGTGAGGTGAAGAAGCGAGGTTACGACGTGCATCATCTGAACCTTGTCCGCCTTGCCGTAGCCCGTGAGCGCCTGTTTAATCTGCATGGGGGTGTACTCGTATATCTTTCCGCAATACTTGACCGCGGCAAGAAGAATTACACCCCTTGCGTGCGCGACGGGTATGCCCGTGGTTATGTTCTTTGAAAAGAACAGCTCTTCAACCGCAATCTCTTTGGGCTTAAACTTGTTGAAAATTTTGTTCAATCCCTCTTCAAGCATTGCAAGCCGAACGGGAAAGGTTTCGTCGTTAGGGGTCTTGACCACGCCGTAGTCTACGGGAATGGTATTGCCGTTATTGAGTTTTTCAATCACACCGTACCCCATTGTGCCGTAGCCGGGGTCTATGCCGAGAATAATCATAATTGTTACTTATGAAATAATTATAATGCGAAACCTTAAATAAGTCAAT
>JBJEUZ010000007.1:0-5114 GCA_051884095.1 Candidatus Coproplasma sp. | reverse complement strand
CAAGGGCGGCAAGTGCATCCGCTTTAACGAGAGCGATATTCGCGCTATGGGCAGAACCGCCGCAGGCGTAAAGGCTATGAATATCGGCGAAAACGACGCGCTTGTCGATATGCTAGCCGTAGACCCCACAAAGGACGTCTTAACCGTAACTTCAAACGGCTACGGCAAGCGTTCAAGGCTCGACGATTACCGCGTTCAGGGACGCGCAGGCAAGGGCATAAAGGCGGGCGTATTCAACGAGGTTACGGGCGAGCTTGTAAATCTCAAACAGGTCACCGACCAGGACGACGTAATGCTCATCTCCGACGGCGGCACGATAATCAGAATGCACTGCTCGGATATTTCAACAATCGGCAGAGCGGCAAAGGGAGTGCGCTTAATGCGCCTTAAGGACGGCAAGGTAGCAACTCTGGCAATTACCGAACGCGACGACGAAGCCGAAACGGCAGCACCCGAAGAGACTGCCGCAGACTTATCTGCGGAAGAACTTGCCGGGGACGGCGCAGAGGAATAATTGCCTGACGCGCCTGATCGATTGCTTGGTTTTACAAAAGCAAAAATATATTTTACAAAAGATAAACCGCCGAAGCGAAAATAATCGCTTCGGCGGTAAGTTTTATTTTTTAAGCTAACGGATTAATTTTGTTTCTTGGTCGGAAAATTTTTATAAAAAAAGCCGACCGCACATATTTTTTGTGCGGTCGGCTTATATAATTCATAAATCAAATATTATATTGGCTCGCGTATTAAGCTGCCGTTTTGTCTATTTCCAGCGTTTCAGGCTTTTTCCCCGTCGAGGACGGCATCAAAATCTGCATAATCTTTATCAGCGACTGCGAAAGCGGGAACGCCGCTTCAATTACCACCGCCACGATCAGCAGTTTTGTGTAATCCCAGTTGAGGGTGGACCATTTTACCTCTTCGCTTTCCATATACAGCATATCCGAAATAAACGGCACCGTCAGCGCCACGGCAACGCCTGCAACCATTGTTACAAACAGAACAAGCCTGTATCCGTTGAAGGGTTGGCAAACTCTGTACAACATAACCAAGCCCGAGAAGGTCAACGCCATCATGCACATAGGCACCGTGAACGCCTTAAATTCCGCAGGATTGAAGAAACTAATCATATACATAGCGACCACGCAACATATCATCAGTACCGCGCCCGAAATAGCTCGGCTCATTACGTGGGTTATAAATTTACCCTGAACTCTCTCGTTGTTAGGTTGCAGCGACAGACAGAACGAGGGAATACCTATAACGAAGACTTCCAGAAGCAGCATATTGCTGGGCATAAACAGATAGGGCGTCTGCCAGATTGCTATGCAAAGGAATGCCAGAATTCCCGTAAAGAGCGTCTTCATAAGGTATAGGGAGGAGGAGTTTTTGATATTATTGATAACTCTTCGACCTTCGCCTACAACTTTTGGCATAGACGCAAAGTTGTTGTCGGTAAGAACCAAGTGACTGACGTTTCTTGCCGCCTCGCTTCCCGAAGCGACCGAAATCGCGCAGTCGGCTTCCTTCAAGGCAAGTATATCGTTTACGCCGTCGCCCGTCATTGCAACCGTGTTGCCTTCGCTCTTGATAGCGCGCACAAGCACAGCCTTCTGTTCGGGCGTAACTCTGCCGAATACCGTGTACTTATTCGCCACGCTTTCAACTTCTTTGTCGTTAAAGCCTTCAAGCGAAATAAACTTATCCGCGTTCTCAATTCCCGCGCGCTTTGCCACTTCCGAAACGGTAACGGGGTTGTCGCCGGAAATAACCTTAACGGCAACGTCGTTTTGCCTGAACCATTTAATGGTGTCCACGGCGTCCTCGCGAATATTGTCGGCTATCGAAATTATTGCAATGGGCTTCATCAGCGCGGGCAACTTATCGCCCACGATAGGCGTTACAGAATGAGCCAGAACAATAACTCTCAGACCCATCTGAGCGTACTGCTTGACTATTTTGTCTACCTTGATGGGCATGGGCTTGAGCACGAATTCGGGCGCGCCCATACAGAACGTTCCCACGTCGTCAAAGGTTACCGCCGAAAGTTTGCGCTTGGACGAGAACGGTATCTTAGCCACGGCGGAAAGCACGTCGTTGTGCCCGAAATGGTTCGAAAGCGCTATAGAGGTCTGGTTGTTGTCGTCAAGCGCGGAAAGCATACTGCCCATAATATCGTTCAGCGAGTATTCGCCTACGGTATTTAAAATTACGCAGTCGTTTACCTTCATTCTGCCGTCGGTAATTGTGCCGGTCTTGTCGAGGCACAAGACGTTGACTCTCGCCAGCATTTCAAGCGAATATAAGTCCTGCACAAGCGTGTTGTTCTTTGCAAGCCTTATAACGCCCACGGCAAGCGCCATAGAGGTCAACAGCATCATGCCCGAGGGAATCATGCCTATAACTACGGTACAGGTTCGCTGAATCGCGTAGTTTATTTCCTTGCTGAAAATATAGTCGGTAACGCCCGTAGCGCTCGCGTCTATATTGTTGTAGGTAACAAAGAACATACCTATCGTAATGGGGATGATGAGAACGCCTACGGCCTTGATAATCAGCCTGGTGGAATTCATAAGCTCGGAATTGGGACGCTTATATTTCTTAGCCTTTGCGGTCAACTTTTCAAGGTAGGTTTCCTTGCCCACCTTTTCAACGCGGAATTTGCCGTTGCCGCTTGCAATAAAGCTGCCTGCATATAAAATATCGCCTACCTGCTTCTTTATAGCAATGGATTCGCCGGTCAGAAGGCTTTCGTTCACTTCAACCTGACCTTCCGCCAGAATACAGTCGGCAGGAACCTGATTGCCAAGCTCTAAAATAAGCACGTCGTCCAGAACAATTTCGCTGGTGGGTATCTCTATTATCTCGCCGTCGCGTATTACTTTAGATGTCGCGCTAGCCATAATCGATAGCTTATCGATGGTCTTTTTGGAGCGTATTTCCTGAATAACGCCTATAACGATATTTGCCGTCGTTATAAATATAACCAGATAGTTGCTTATACCCTTAGTGCCTGCAAGCAACAGCGCGATAAACGCCAAAAGGCACAAAAAGTTGAAGAACGTAAATACGTTGCTTATCAGAATGCTTGTATAGGACTTGGAGTATTTCTTGTTGGTATCGTTAAATAAAAACTGCGTAAACCGCGTTTCAACCTGTTCGGAAGTAAGTCCCTTGTTGAGCTTGGGCGAAAATCTTTCAACCTTGGTGTTGATTTTGTATTTCGGGTGGCGCTTGAAATAGCGCATCAGTTTTTCTTTGTCGAATTTCTCCTGCGGAGTTTGGCTTACGTAACTTTCCGTATCCTCGCCTTCGGCGTCTTTTTCGGGTTGAAGCGCGGAGGGAGCGGCAGTTTCAGCCGCGGCAATCTCCTGTTGCAAGGCGTTCTCGGCGGCGTGCGCGGTCGCGCTCTTAGCCTTAGAGCGTGAAGAAGATTTCGCGGGACTCTTCTGCGGCGGATTTTCCGCCTTTTCGGTCTTAACGTCGGCTTTTTCAACCGAAGTAATCTTGTCGGCTCCGTCCTCTTCAACCGTTTGGGCTTTAACTTCGCTCTTTTGGTCGACAGTTAAGTTTTCGGACGGATTATCGACTGTTTTCTTTGCAGTTGACTTATAGTAAATCTTGCTCATATTAATCCGTATGCGGCGCAGAGTAGGTTTGTCAACCCTTTTACCGCAAAAATTTATTATGTAATAAGTATAACACAACGCCTGCATTTTTTCAATTATTTCAGGCGTATTTCATTTGCATTTCGGGATATTTTAAAGTATAATATTACCATTGAATACTACAATGTCGGCGGGTTATCCGCTTGCTTGCTATTTTCGGAGAAAAATATGATTGACGTAAATCTTATAAGGACAAATCCCGATTTGGTCAGGGAAAACATTAAAAAGAAATTTCAGGATAAAAAACTTCCGCTCGTCGACGAAGTGCTCGCACTCGACGAAAAGAAGCGCGCTCTTCAGCAGGAGGGCGACAGCCGCCGCGCACAGCGCAACAGCTACGCAAAGCAAATAGGCGCGCTCATGCGCGAGGGCAAGAAGGAAGAGGCTGAAGAAGTAAAGCGCCTGTCCAAGGAGAATAACGACAGGGTAACCGAAATCGAAAAGCAGTCGGCAGAAGTCGAAGCACAGCTCAAAAAGGATATGATGGCTATTCCCAACATTATCGCCGACGACGTGCCCATCGGCAGGGACGACAGCGAAAACGTTCAGTGGAACGTCTATCTCGAAGCAAAGGAAAAGCCCTTTGAAGTTCCCTATCACGTCGACATTTTAGAGCGTCTTTCAGGCATCGACCTCGATAGCGCAAGGCGCACCAGCGGCAACGGCTTCTATTATCTCACCGGCGACGTTGCCAGACTTCATTCAGCAATTTTAACCTATGCCCGCGACTTTATGATTGACAAGGGCTTCACCTACTGCATACCCCCGTTTATGATCAGGAGCGACGTCGTTTCCGGCGTTATGAGCTTCGAAGAGATGGAGGGTATGATGTACAAGATAGAGGGCGAGGACCTCTACTTGATAGGCACCAGCGAGCACTCTATGATAGGCAGGTTTATGAACACTACCATAGACGAAGCTCAACTTCCCTTGACGCTCACCTCGTATTCGCCCTGCTTCAGAAAGGAAAAGGGCGCTCACGGACTGGAAGAGAGGGGTATTTACCGCATTCACCAATTTGAAAAGCAGGAAATGATTGTAATCTGCAAGCCTGAAGAGAGCGAATCGTGGTACGAAAAGATGTGGTCGTACACGGTTGAACTGTTCGTTTCGATGCAGATACCTGTAAGAACGCTTGTATGCTGCTCGGGCGACCTTGCAGACCTCAAGTACAGAAGCCTTGACGTAGAGGCTTGGAGCCCCCGCCAGAAGAAGTATTTCGAGGTAGGCAGCTGCTCAAACCTTACCGACGCTCAGGCAAGAAGGCTGGGTATACGCTACAAGGACTCCAAGACGGGTAAGAACGCGTTTGCGCACACCTTAAATAATACGGTCGTAGCTCCTCCCAGAATGCTCATAGCCTTCCTTGAAAATCACTTGCAGGAGGACGGCTCGGTATTTATTCCCGAGGTCTTAAGAAAGTATATGGGCGGTCTTGAAAGCATC
>JBJEUZ010000006.1:0-23355 GCA_051884095.1 Candidatus Coproplasma sp. | reverse complement strand
ACGGTCTGGTCAGCCAGGACCATAATCAGACTTCCCTTATCTTCAAAGATTGCTTTAAGTTGTTCGTCTGTAAGGTCTTTTGACTCGGTTATTACGCCGCCCTCGGTTTCAGCCGCTACGATATCGTATTGACTTAATATATACTTATAGTTGTCGGGCGCTTCGTCGAAGGTTGCAACCGTTGAAATGGTACTTGAAAATTGAGCGTATTCTTCCTGCTCCCTTAAAATCTGCGTATACATTCCGCGGATAGCCGTAACCGACATTGTTCCGTCGGCGGAAGAATCCTCGCCCGCCTCAACCTTGAAATCGGTATATATGTTGTTAGCTACGTCGAAGCCGTAGTCGTACTGAATTACGTTGTAATATTTTTCGTCAATAGCGTTTACGTACGAAAGATACGCTTCGTTGATATTGTTGGTAGTGCTTAGCCCCGAGGAAACCGAACCGAGAGTTTCCATTAAGGAATTGACGTAGACCTTATCCTTCAGCTTGGTTATATCCACGTTGGGTCGGGACGAGGGCGACATATCCATAAGCGACGAAAAGTCGAGCGCGGACTGCTGAACGGACACGGGGTTGCCCGAAAGCATATCGTCCTGCATAGAAGCGATATACGCCTGCACGCCAGCCGAAATTGCCAAAACCATTGAAACGCCGATAATACCTATCGAGCCCGCAACCGAGACCATTGTAGTGCGGCCGCGCTTGGAGAGCAGATTCTTTAAGGAGAGCGACATTGCCATAAACGGCGACATTGCAGAATTTTTCTTGCTGCCCTTCTTCTTTTTTAGCGCCTTAAGCTCCTTTTTGGTCAGCTCGCGCTCAGGCGCGGGTTCGCCCTTGAAGGGGCGGGTATCGCCGACGACTTCGCCGTCAAGCAGCTTTATAATACGCGTGGAGTACTTTTGAGCGAGTTCGGGATTGTGTGTGACCATTATGACCAAACGGTCCTTTGCAATCTCCTTTAAAAGCTCCATTATCTGCACGCTGGTCTTGGAATCGAGCGCGCCCGTAGGCTCGTCGGCAAGCACTATTTCAGGGTCGTTGATGAGGGCGCGCGCAATGGCAACCCTCTGTGCCTGACCGCCTGAAAGCTGATTGGGACGATTGTTTATCTTATCCTTGAGCCCGACCTTTTCAAGAGCTTCCATAGCTCTTCTTCTGCGTTCGCGCTTGGAAACGCCCGAAATCATCAGCGCGAGCTCTACGTTCTGCAGAATGGTCTGATGGGGAATAAGGTGATAGCTCTGGAATATGAAGCCTATGGAATGATTGCGGTATGTATCCCACTCTCTGTCGCTGTATTCCTTTGTGCTCTTGCCTTCGATTATCAAATCGCCCGAAGTATAGTGGTCAAGACCGCCGATAATGTTTAACAGCGTGGTCTTGCCGCAACCCGAAGGTCCTAAAATTGAAACGAATTCGTTTTTGCGGAATTTGATGCTTACGCCCTTTAAGGCGTGAACTTCTTCGTCTGCTACCTGATAATCCTTCTTGATGTCGTTGAGTTCAAGCATTGACAAACCTCTGAAATGTTCTTAATATATTAATTATATTATAATACAAATATAAACCCGCGCGCGTTAAATGTCAACGTGCGCGGGTTTAATTTAGTTATAATTCACAAAATTTTCAATTTTATCACTTAATTTTAAAACACAATCAGTTATTTTTACTCTTTCCTTCGGTGTATTCGCCAAGCGACTCTTCAAGGGTTTTATCCGACCTGAAAGCAAAGATGAAACTGGGCTTTTTTACCTTTTTGCCCAAACGTTCCCTTTCCTCCTTCATCTTTTCAAATCCGTCCTTTATACTCTCCTTAAGCCGTTCGTAAGCCACGACTATGCCGTGGTCTGCGGCGAACCTGCGTATGCGCACGGATAAATTTACCGAATGTGCCAAGTCTACGAAAAAGACTCCGAAGAACACGCCCACGACGAACGAAAAGGCGATGTTGCTTACGAACCATTCCACCCAATCTATCACAAACGGGTCGATAACAAAGTAATATATAGCTCCTACCGCCGTCCAGATGAGCGAAAACAGCGGACATATTATGCCCTGAATGTTGCCGGGACGATTGGAATAGTCCCAGAGCTTTATCTTCATTCCCTTGATGAAAATAATGCCCGCGACGTATTCGATAAGCGTCATCACCGCGCCCATAACAAGGATTATCAGCACGCTGTCAAGCCAACGTATGCCCGTCTGTATAGGTATCATACATATCAGATACAGACCTACCAGACCGAAGCCGTACAGCGGCAGATACGGGCCTGTGAGAAAGCCTGGATTTATCCACTTTTTCGCCGAAAAGAATCTGCGGAAAAGCACCTCTATACACCAACCCAGGCAACTGCCCACGAAGAACAGAAAGGAAAGCGATAAAAGTATTACCGTAACGCCGTCCATTTAAATCACCTTTGCTGCCTGAAGGCGCGCAAGCGTGCGCTCCTTGCCCAAAATTCCCATTATCGTGCACAAATCGGGAGAATTGGGCATACCCGTTACGGCTATGCGGAGTATTTCGGCAACGTCCGAAACGTTGCCAGCGTAGGCCTCGGGATTAGCTTTATATTCGCTCATTTCTGCGGCGAATCCCACCTTGGGCGCGATTGCCTTTACCTTTGCAAACCACGCGGAGTTGTCGTCGGCAGGGTCGTAGCTCTGCGCAAATTGATCGAGCACGCAATTTACGGTATCCTTTTCGTAGCGGTAGGAATATGCGGGCGCGAACGTATCGTCGAAGAAGTAGTCCAGCATTTTAACCGCGCTTTCGGCACGCTCAATATCTTTGCGGCGCTTCTTGCCGCCTATGCCCATTATAAGGTTTAAAATCTTTATAAGGTAGTCCTTGTTTTCAAAGTGCGCTCTGTCCGCGTCCGTGCCGTATTCGTCCGCCCAACCCTTCAAAAAGGCGTACATCTCCTCCGCCGAGAGCTTTGAAAGCTCGGTCTTGGAGATGTCGTTGAGTTTGTCCAAATCGAAGAGCGCGCCGCTCTTGCCCATCTTTTCGATGGTAAACTTGAATTGCGAGTAGTCGGCTTCGGGGTTCTTCCTCTCCCATTCCTCGAAGTTGGAGTTGAGTATGGTCATAAGGTATTTTACGACCGCTACGGGATAGTAGCCCGCCTTTCTGTAATAGTCGAGCGATAATTCCGGGTCCTTACGCTTGGAAAGTTTGCGCTTTGTGCCGTTGTCCACCTTCATCAATGAGCAGGTGTGCCCGTACGCGGGCAGGTCGAAACCGAGCACCTTGAAAAGTTCGAGATGAATGGGAAGGCTTGACAGCCATTCCTCGCCGCGAATGACCAAGGTGGTGCGCATAAAGTGGTCGTCTATGGCGTGCGCAAAGTGGTAGGTGGGAATCTTATCCGACTTTAAAATTACTACGTCCTGGTCGTTTTCCGTGACGGTCACTTCGCCCTTAATGCGGTCGCGGAAGGTAATCTTGCGCGAGGGGTCGCCCTGAGATTTCAGCCTTATTACGTAGGGCTTGCCCGCCGCAAGGTTGGCATAAATCTGCTCTTCGGTAAGATTGCGGCACTTTGCGTACTTGCCGTAGTAGCCCGTAATTTCCTTATTCGCCGTCTGCTCTTCCCTGACTTTATCCAGCTCTTCCTCTGTGCAGAAGCAGGGGTATGCAAGCCCGCGCTCGATAAGATTTTTTGCGAACGCGTGATAGATTGAAGCACGGCGGCGCTGATAGTAGGGTCCGTAGTTATTCAAAGGCGAGTCTATTTCGGCGCCCTCGTCGAAATTTACGTTGAAATATTTTAAGGAGCGTATAACCGATTCGACCGCGCCGTCAACCTTGCGCTTTTCGTCGGTGTCCTCTATTCTGAGATAAAATACGCCGCCCGTGGTATGGGCAATGCGTTCGTCCGCAAGCGCGGAATACAGATTGCCCAGATGAATAAATCCTGTGGGCGAGGGAGCAAGTCGGGTAACTTCAGCACCCTTTTGAAGATTGCGGGCGGGATAGAGATTTTCGTATTCCTCAAGGGGGAGCAAATCCGTATCGGGAATGAGAGCCTGGGCTAATTTTTTTAAATCCATTTTATTATTTCCTCTTATTTGCTTGCCGCAGCGGTTGCAATTCTGCGGCGCGTTAAATTATTTTTTGTTATGTTTTTTGGACAGTCTTTTAAAGAAAGCCCTGCCCTTTAAGGGATAGATCAGCTGGAATACGGCGGTTATTACCGAAATGCCTACCGCAAGACCCAACAGCACCACGCCTGCGATTTTGGCGTAATACGACGCGAGCACGGAGTTACCCGCGACCAGCGCGTTCATTGCATAGTACAGCGAACCGCCCGGCACGAACACCATTATTGCGGGAACCAAAAAAATCGTGGAGGGCGCTTTGAATATGCGTGCGAGAATTTCCGCCGTGGTTGCGGCAAACAGCGTTGCGACAAGCACGTTTATAAACTCGTCGTTTACAAACGAGCGCATAACCAGATAAAGGACGTAAGTTGCCACAATATTGCCCATAGCGACAGCCAGCTTTTTTACGCTGCAGTTGAACATAAGCGAAAAACCGCCCGAGCCTATGATGCAGGTTATCAAAGTATAGACGTAAAATTCCCAACCGTGACGTACGGGCGTTTCCATATAGACCACCACGTCGCGAAGCATAAACAGCGACGCTCCGTAACCGGCGACTATGGCTAAAATTATCAGAGCGCCGTTCATCAGCTCGAACGCGCCCGAATACAGGTCGCCTGCAAACAGATCGCGTATGGCGTTGCAGACCAGAAGTCCCGGAACGACCACCATTATCGTACCTATCATCACCATAGACACGTTGCAGGTAGCGCCCAGAAGTATCAGCAGTCTGCTTAAAAGCACGCTGAGAATTCCGCCTATCAGCGAGAGCATAAAGGTACGGGCATAGCCGTTGAAGTCCCTGCGAGAGAGCAACACGTTAAGGTAAGCCATTAACAGCCCGATTAAGGTGGCAGGGAGAGCGTCGATAAGCGCGCCGCCGAAAAAGACGGCATATGCGCCCGCGGCGACGCCGCCGCCCGCAACCATTACGGGCACGTTGCGGCAATGCGAGGTCAATATGCTTTTAAACCTCTCCTCCGCTTCGCTTACGGGCAGTTTTAGCTGACATATATCGCGCGAGAGCTGATTGAACATCTCCATTTTTTTCATATCGTTGGATACGGAAAAATTGCGCTTTAACTGCGACGCCTCGCCGCCGTCTGCAAGACGAATACTGCACTCCACCATAGAGGGCAGAGCGAACACGTTGACCTCGGTCGCGCCGTATGCCATGCAGATTCTTTCGATAGCGCATTCCACCCTGCTGACCGAAGCGCCGCTGGACAACAGTCCCGTGCCGATATTCAGCGCAAGCGATAGAACCCTGTCGAAATGATGCCTGTCGTCGGCTATGAAATTTATATTATCTACGATAATATCGTCCATACGGCATAATTATATTAAGTTTAATTTTTTCTGTCAATTATTAATAAGCCGATTTTTATTTTGTTAAAAACAGTTATAAAAAATCGCCGACGTTGCAGGCTATGCAACGTCGGCGAACATTTTTTTGTCGGTGTAAATTGCCGCAAATATTAAATTTAGTCTTTATCTTTCCTTTGCGTGGAAGATAAGTCCTATGGTGCCGGGACCGCAGTGCGCGCCGATAACCGGACCTACGGGCTGAACCACAACGTCGATATCGCCGAATTCCTCTTTAAGACTGTTTACAAACTCTTCGGCAACGTTCTGACAGTCGGCCTGTAAAACAAAGACCTTGTACTTGTCGAGCTCGGTAGCCTTATCGCGCATATATCCCCTGAGCATCGACATTGCCTTTTTAAAGCCCTTAGCCTTGTCTATATTGATAATTTTCCCCTCGTCGTTGAAGTACAACACGGGCTTTATACCCAAAAGATTTCCGAACACTTTCGACACGCCCGAAACTCTGCCTCCGCGATAGAGGTAGGTTAAATCCTCTACGGCGAAATAGGTTGCGGTATGGGGAACAAGTTCCTTTATGTACTCGTCCAATTCGTCCATAGTTGCGCCCTCTATGTATTTGAGCGCGGCATAGTACGTAACGAATCCCGAGCCGAGCGAAATAGTCTTGCTGTCAATGGTTCTGATTTCTCTGTCGGGATACTTCTCTTTAAGCTGAGCTATCGCCGCGTCCATTGCGTTGAAGGTGGCGCTCATCGCGTGCGAAAAGGTTACGTAATAAATATCCTCTCCGCGTGCGAGCACAGGCTCGAAATACTCGATATACGCGTACTCGTTCAACGCCGATGTCTTTGGAATCGCTCCGTCGCGCATTGCCTTGAAAAATGCGGCAAAGTCCGTATTTTCTCCCATGTCGTAAAATTTTTCTTCGCCGTTTAGGGTGTAGGGCATTCTTATAACGTTCAAGCCCAGCTCCTTTACGGTTTCATACCACAACTCGCAGTTGCTGTCGCAAAATAACTGATACATTTTTTCCTATTCTCCTGATTTAACTTAATTATTGACTGTCGACAAGACAGAACGAAAATTCGCCTGAAACGGCAATTTTTCCTTCGACTTTGCCGACCGCTTTTATAAAATAAAAATTTGCAAGCGAGCGCAAGAGCTCGCACTCGAAGACTACCGCGTCGCCCGCACGAACCGGCTTTTTAAACTTTACGTTGTTCATACCGGCAAACAGCGTGGTTTTGCCTGCGACCTTGTCGGCAAGAATTACGCAAGCCGACTGCGAAGCCATTTCGCACAGAATAACTCCCGGTACGACGGGGTTATCGGGGAAATGTCCCTTTAAAAAGTATTCGTCGCCCCTGACGGTATAATGCCCCACCGATTTGTTTTCGCCGCACTTTTCCGCGTCGTCCACCAGCAGCATAGGCTCTCTGTGGGGAAGTATAAGTTTAAGTTCTTCTCTGTTCATCTATAATGCACCTCAAAATATATTTATCCGCACATTACTCTTTTCATATCTTTACACGCATCTATTTGCGGCGGACTTTAAAATCTCCTCCGCCTGAGCGCATATTTCGGTAATAATTTCAGCGCAGGTCTGCTCTCTGTTTACAAGCCCCGCTACCTCGCCGCACAGGAACGAACCGTGCTCGGAATCGCCGTCGACTACCGCCTTTTTAAGCGCGCCTGCGCCGAAAGCGGACAGCTCCTCGTCGGAGATTGCCGTCTTTTCAAGGGCGGCGAACTTCTTAGAAAACTGAGTTTTGAGGGAACGGACGGGATGACCGAGCCTTCTTCCGCTGACAATGGTCGACGTATCGCCCGCCTTCAAGACCTTAGCCTTGAATTCGGGGTGGACGTTGCACTCGCTTGCCACTAAAAATCTGGTGCCCATCTGAATGCCCTCGGCGCCCAGCATAAACGCCGCCGCCATACCTCTGCCGTCGGCAATACCGCCTGCGGCTATTACGGGAATATCCACCGCGTCGCACACCTGCGGAACAAGGGGCATTGTGTTTGCCTCGCCTATATGTCCGCCCGATTCGCCTCCTTCGGCTATTACAGCCGCCGCCCCGCGGGAGGCGACCATACGCGCGAGCGCGACCGAAGCGACGACCGGCATCACCTTTACGCCGGCGGCGTTCCACGCCTTCATGTAGGGCAACGGGTTGCCCGCTCCCGTTGTGACGGCTGGAACTTTTTCGTCGATAATTACCTGAGCTACCTCGTCCACGTAGGGACTCATAAGCATGACGTTTACCGCAAAGGGCTTATCCGAAAGCCCTTTAAAGCGGTGAATTTCTTCGCGGAGCCGGTCTCCGTTAAGGTTCATTCCCGCGATAATTCCCAGACCGCCGGCATTCGATACCGCGGCGGCAAGAGAGGCGTCGGCAACCCATGCCATTCCGCCCTGGAATACGGGATAACGTATATTCAATAAATCGCATATTTTGCTTTTAAGCATTTACTTCACCTTTCTGAACATAAACCACAGGACGATAAGAGCCTGAAAGACGACGGCAACCACGTAAAACAGCCACCATTTATCTATTGTCGGCGCGAACACTGCGAAAAAGACGTGGAATATAGCCACCACCGACCAGAGAATGAGCGAACAGCTTATCGCGTTGGTTATTCTCGTTCCCCAATTCGCCGAAAACACTAAAAGGACTATAGCCGAAGCGAACGGAGCAACCACGTAAACCATCCACGCATACTTTTCGAGCGCGGTTATAAAATACAGCACGGCAAATATTCCCGTAGCTATAAACCACACCAGACCTACGGAAAGAATGGTTATCATAAGCCGCTTTTTTTCAAGGTTGATTTTGGGCTTAACCGTCTTTTCGGTCTGTTCGGTTACTATATCGTCGATAGTTATGTGATAAATCTGCGCAAGCTGAATTAAAACGCGCAGGTCGGGAATAGACTCCCCCCTCTCCCACTTGGAGACCGCTTTATCCGAATAATTTAGCATCTCGGCTAGCTGAAGCTGGGTCAATCCCGCCTGTTGCCTTAGCCTTACAAGATTTTTTGCAATAATCTCTTTTAAATCGTCCATAACTTAATTATACCATCGTTTACCCGAAAAATCAATAAATTTGCGTAACTCTACTGTGAGTAGAGTGTGAAATTTGCGCGGTAGAGTTGTAAATTAAAAGAGTTTACGCACTTTAGCAAACAATAGAGCGCGCACGCGCGCCCGAAGGTTGTGTTTTTTGATAAAATTAATTATACTAATATCAAAAGGACGGAAAGCGACTACGTCGCAGATTACCGCAGACGGTCAGTTATGCCGAACGCTTGACCGTCCAACTTAAGGCAACCGACGGCTTAAGAAAAAACGCGTATCTTTTGCGCAAGTGACGGCGCCTTACATAAAGGAATCAGACTATATGGGATTTGACATTTTTGTGGATTCTTCCGCAAACCTGACGGAAGAGATGATTGAAGAAAACAACATAGGCGTGGTATCGTACGTGTGTACGATTGACGGCAAGGATATGCAATGTTACGAAAAGGACAGACCGTACAAGCAAACCGCCAAAGATTTTTACGACGCCATGCGCGCAGGGAGCGATACGCGCACCTCGCTTATTAACGCCGATAAATTTATAGCGGCCGTTACTCCCTCTATGGAGGCAGGCAAGGACGTGCTTTTCGTTACCATATCTTCAGGCGTTTCGGGAACGTACAATCAGGCGAAACTTGCGGCGGAGGAGCTTAAAGAGCGCTTCCCCGAAAGAAAGATGCTGGTGTGCGACGGCTGGAACGCGTCCTTAGGCGAGGGAATGCTTGCCGTTTATGCAGCTAAGATGAGGGATAAGGGCGAAAGCATAGAGACCTGCGCGAAGTGGATTGAAGAGCATAAGCACAATATGAACTCGGTATTCACCGTGAACGACTTGAAATACCTGAAGCGCGGCGGAAGAATTTCGGCAACGGTTGCAATAGCGGGCACGCTTTTGAATATTAAGCCCATACTTATTGCCGACCCCAACGGTAAAATTTCGCAGTACGGCACCGAACGCGGAAGAAAGAAGGCGCTTACGCGCCTTGCAAACCACTTTGCCGAGAGAGTTATCGACCCCGAAAACCAGACGGTGTGCATAAGCCACGCCGACTGCGAAGAGGACGCGCTTTACCTTGCCGAGCTAATAAAAGAGCGCGGTGCAAAGGACGTAGTAGTACAGTGGTACGACATCTGCACCGGCTCGCACGTGGGTCCCGGAACGGTGGCGCTGTTCTTTATGGGCAAGGACAGGCGCGATAAGGGCGAAACCGCCGAGCACCGCATCCTTATTTCCAAGGCGAAGGATTTACTGACCAAAAAGAACGACGACTGACAACAGTTTGCTAGAAACGCCCGTAAACGGGCGCTTGATACGACCAAAAACGATTAAAGCCGCGGTTTGAAAAATTTTCAAGCCGCGGCTTTTTATGCTTTTTTACAATTTTATCAATGCCTGCGGTCGTAGTCGAGCGCGGAGGCGTGGTTGCGCTTTAAATATTCCATAAAACCTGCGCAACCCGAATAAATTTCGCGATATGCCCTTTCAAAGTCGCGCGTATACCAGGGGTCGTCCACGTTGAACTGCGGCGTGCAGAAGTGACCGAGCTTGAAAATTTTATCCCCGTACCGACCTGCGGTAAGCCTTACTACGTCGAACATATTTCCGTCGTCCATAACCAGAATATAATCGGTATTTTTGACGTCGCTTAAAGTGAGCTGTCTTGCGCGGTGAGTAAAGCCGACAATGCCGTGGGATTCGAGCGTCCTCTGCGCGGGCAGATAGACGGGGTTGCCCTCCTCCTCGTCCGAGGTTCCGAAAGATCTGACGCAGAACGAATGCGAAAGCCCCTCTTCCTCCGCCATTCTCTTAAAAATCGCCTCGCCAATGGGCGAACGGCAAATATTGCCAAGGCAAACGAAAGCTACGCTTATCATATCAGTCGCCCAGCTTGGTCTTTTTAATTTCGTTTTCTTCGGGGCGGAAATTTTCCACGTAAGATATCACTTCGTCTACGTCCGTAAACGTTACGTATAGCGCCTTACACTTTTCGGTTATAAACCTGCGCTCCAGGGCGGTAGTCATAAACTCTTCCAGACCGCTGTAATATCCGTCGATATCCAGAATCGCTATCGCCTTGCCGTGGCGGTCGAGCTGTTTTAAGGTGAGGACTTCGAAGAACTCCTCGAACGTGCCTATGCCGCCGGGGGTTATTATGAACGCTTCGGCTTCGTCCTCCATAATCGCCTTCCTTTCGTGCATTGTCCGGGTGTAGGTGACCTTGTCGCAATCGTCGTAGAGCTGTTCTACGCCCTTATCCTTAAAGAACGAGGGCACGACTCCGTGAATATAGCCGCCGCCCCTCTTGAATCCGCGCGCAGCAGCGCCCATAAGACCCGTGCCGCCCGCGCCGAAAACGAGAGAGTGACCGCGCTCGGCAAGTTTTTCGCCGAGCTCTTCTACGGTTTGAATATAGATTTTGTCGATATGCGCGCTCGCCGCGCCGAAAATACAGATTTTCATTGATTTACCCTTAAAAATTAGTTACCCTATCAGTATATGCCCAATCGCGACAAAAGTCAACGGGTAAAGCCCGATCAGGTTGTGCGTTCGATAAATTCAACCGCTACTGACATAACCTTTTCGTCCTCTTCGGTGGCGGCGGTATAGTCGAAATTTTCGTAAAAATCTCCCCTTTCCTTGTCCGAAAGTTCAGATTTGTCCGCGCCGAGTTCGGCAAGTTTTTCTTCCGCGGCAACCGTGTTATAGGGATTGTGTTTTTTATCCTTTTCAATCAAAGCGGTTATATTTTTGCCCTTGGCAAGGCAAGCCGCGCTGGTGCGACGGGTTACCAGGTTGTCCTTTTCGCCCCAGATAAGGAGTGCGGGGGTATTGCTCCTTTCAACAGCCTTGACGGCGTTAGTATTGCCCTTTACTCCGAACTTAAACAAGTTTATAAACCAGACTCCCGTTTTGGCAATCCCTGCAAAAAAGCCGTTTGAATACGCCTTAACCAAGTCTCCGAAAATTTTAGTCGGCGACGAGAACGCCGAAAAGGCAACCACGCCTTTAACGTTTATTTTACTGCTTGCACACAGCACCGAGTATCCTCCCCAGCTGTGCCCGACCAGCCACACGGGCATATTCTTCAATTTTTCGTCCGACTTTGCCGCGATATACGCGGCGATTACCGCCTCCGCGCCGGCATAGAAGCCGATTGCGTTCTTTCCTTCCGAGCGGTCGCAACCGTAGTTGTCGTAGGACAAGACGGCGTAGCCCTGCTCCGCAAGGTAATTGATTTCTGTGGTATACGCGCAGTGACCCGCGCCCATACCGTGCGCGAAGATTATCAGTTTTTCGCACTCTTCAAGCGGTTTTTTATGGTATACCGCGCCGTAAAGTTTAATCTTGCGGTAATTGATTTGCACCTCTTCGTAGTCGAGATTGAACTCTTCGGGCGTAAAATATTTTAAGTTTTTGTTTTTATCCTGCCTTTCGCCGAACACCGCGCGGTAGACTACGAACGCAGGAACGATAAACAGAGCGAGCAGACAAACCAAAATCGCCAAACCTGCAACGCATAGCATTAAAACGTTGTACCATTCCATAGATTAATTCAGGGTGCGGAATGATTTCCGCACCCTTCTCCTTGTTTTAAAGATTTTAAACTTTTTTAAGATAGAAGAACTGTTCGGGTCCCGTATCGCGCATTAAGAGCGACTTATCTCTGTATTTAAACAGCAACAATATGGTCACGAACAAATCGCCGCAACAGCCGCCTACATGAATACCGAGCAGGCAAACGCAGACGAAATACCACACTTTACTTACCCAAAAGGTCCAGACGGTGAGAGCGGTAAAGATTACCGAAAACAGCACGAAGGGCGAAAGAAGCGCGATAAGCGCGGTCTTGCGGTTGACGAAGATATCGGGAACGCCGCAGTAAGCGCAGCTCCAACTCAGACCGAACGTCAGCTTGCGACCGGTGAGCAGCTTGTACGCCGCGCCGTGCGTCAGCTCGTGCAAGACCATATACACAATAGACGAAACAAACAGCACGCCCAACGAAACGAGAGATTCAATTTCAGGGGGACTGGTGTTAAAGTCTATTCCGAATACTACGGCAGGCACGACTATAGCCGCGACAATCAAGACCGAAACGATTGAAAATATTACGCCCGTCTTAGTGCTCCTTGCGTTCAGATAGTAGACCTGCTCGTACCCTTGCGGCAGTTCGACGGCAAAGTTGTCGCTTTTCATTTTATTTAAACGATATACTTATCGTCAAGCTCGGGAGCGGAGTCGATTTCCCTCTTCTTTTCTTCGTAGCCGTTCTTGCCGAGCAGAGCAAACGTTGCCTTTTTGCCGTTTTCAACGCCGGGCTGATTGAACGTGTTGATGTTGAGGAGCGCGCCCGTGTATGCCGTCTGCAATTCGAGAAGGAACATAAGCTGACCGAGCGTGAACGCGTTTACTTCGGGCATCTGAATGGTGTAGTTCATTCTGCCGGCTCTCATAAGCGCGTAAGCGGTTGCCTTGTTTTCTGCCTGAATGAGTTCCTGCATGGTGTGTCCGCCGAGGAAGCCTACGTCGGGGATATCCTCGCAGCCGTGAGGTATGGGCATTTCGGTAGCGTACTTTTCAACTGAAATGAAGGTGATAACCTTGTCGAAAGGTCCCTCAATGTACAGCTGAACCTGCGAGTGCTGGTCGGTAACGCCCAGGCTCTTTACGGGGGTCGTGCCCGCGTTTACTACCTTTCCGTCGTAATCGACAGCCTTGCCTAAAGATTCAGCCCACAGCTGGCAATACCAGTCTGCCATAAGTTTTAAGTTGTCGGAATAGGGCATAAGCACGTTGATGTTCTTGCCCTGATTCATGGTTATGTATTGCAGAGCCGCGCACGCGAGCGCAGGATTTTTGGAAATTGCGGGCTTGGAGCACAGCGAATCCATATAAGCCGCGCCTGCGAGCATTCCCTTTATGTCTATGCCCAGCACCGCCGCAGGGAGAAGCCCCACGGGGCAGAGCTCGGAAAATCTTCCGCCGACGCCGTCGGGAAGAACGTACTTTTTAATCTTACCGCCAAAGGTCTGGTCAATCTTTATAAGGTTGCCGCGGCTAGCGTCGGTGGTGAAGATGAGATTTTCGGTCAAATCCACGCCCTTGCTCTTTAAAATATCCGAAATAATCAGATACTGCGTCATCGTTTCGCTGGTTGCGCCCGACTTGGAAATTACGTTGAAGCAGGTCTTTTCAGGTTCGATAACGTCTAACAGCGCCTGCATTCTTACGGGGTCTACGTTGTCTTCTACGTAGAACTTGGGCCCCTTGCGCTTTGAAGGGGGAAGTTCGTTATAGTGAAGATGACAGAGCGCGTTAAACGCCATAATGGGACCCAAAGCGCTGCCGCCTATGCCGAGTACCACGAAGTACTTGAACTTTTTCCTAACAGCCTTTGCGGTTGCTATGATATCTGCGACAATCTCGTCCTGATTGTAGGGGAGCTCGGTCCAGCCCATATACAAATCGTCTCTGCCGCGGTTGGCTTTTACGTATTCGAAAGCCGCTTCCGCCTGAGACTTCAAGGCTTTGAGTTCGGAATCGTTAATTCCCTTATCGCCGAGCTGACTTGCCATCATATAGTTATAGTCTACTGTTACGCGCATTGAATTGCGCCATTCCTTGGTTTTATAACCCATCTTAATTTTCCTCCGGTTTTTTGCGGTTTTCCGCATTTTTACCCCTATATTATATATCAACAGAAGGCTTTCGTCAATATGCAAATTCAAAATTAATTAAATTAATCAAATCAGTTGCCAAAACGTACGTTTACGTTGTATAATACGGTTATGGCAGAACTTCTGAACGCCGGACAGGCTGAAGCGGAAAAGATAATATGCGATTGGTTTAGGCATTCCACAAGGCAGACATTTGTGTTGACCGGATACGCAGGTACGGGCAAGACCACCATTTTAAAGCGCGTCGTGTGCGACTCCCTGGGGCTGGAGCCTGAAAAGAGCGCCGCCTTTGTAACGCCGACGGGCAAGGCGGCAACCGTGCTGATTAAAAAGGGCATACCCGCCTGCACCGTTCACAGACTTATCTATCAATCCATAATCGAAGAAAAGGAAATGCTTTTGAACGGCAAAACAATCAAGGTGGAAAAGCTGACCTTCAAGCGGCGGGAGAGCATAGATAAGTCGATTAAGCTGATTGTTTTAGACGAGGCGTCTATGGTTTCGGACGAGGTGCTGTTCGATATTTTAAACTTCGGCGTAAAGGTGCTTTTATGCGGCGACGACGCGCAGCTGCCGCCGGTAGAGGGATTTAATACCTACCTTAAGACCCCCGATTACTCGCTTACGGAGATAGTCCGACAGCAACAGGACAACCCTATAATACACCTTTCTGAGCTTGCGCGCAACGGCGGGCATATTCCGTACGGAAATTTCGGCGACAGAGCGTTCGTTATAAACCGCAGAAATTTTACGGGCGAGAGGCGCAAAAAACTTATGCTGCGCGCAGAACAGATTATATGCGGTCTGAATAAGACGCGCTACGCGGTAAACGACGAGATGCGCTCATACCTTGGCTATTACGGACTGCCCAAGGACGGAGAAAAGCTGATTTGCACGGTGAACAACTGGGAGCAGTTTATAGATTCTGAAATGAAATTCAATATGGTAAACGGCATAATCGGCACGGCGATAGAGCCGTTTTACGACGAGCCGAACTTTATCGGCTTTACGCAGTTCAAGCCCGACTTTTTGGACGAACGCTGCCCCGAAGCCCTGCCCTTCGATACGGGCGTTTTTGTAAACGGAGAATACCGCTACCGACACGGCGACTACTTTGAAAGGTTCAACGAGGAGGGCGAAGCGACGGGCGCGTTTACGCTTAACAGATTCGAATACGGCTACTGCATTTCCTGCCACAAGGCGCAGGGCTCGGAGTTTTCCAACGCCATAGTGTTCGACGAGAGCTACGCCTTTAAGGAGGACGCCAACCGTTGGCTGTATACGGCGATTACCCGCGCGAGAGATAAGCTGATTATCGTGAGATAGACGGCGGTAATATTTTTTGCGGCGGTAAAATACTTTTTGCGGCGCTTGGAACGCTCCGCGCAAAATTTTTTCGCGGTTAAATCGCCGCGCAAAACGCAAACCGCCGCCGCGGCTGAATTTCCGCGGCGGCGGTTTGGTTATTATTGATTTGCCTCGTAAAGAATAAGCGTTGCAAGCTCTACGGCGCTCTTGCAGGAAACCGTCGTTGCTCCCACCGCCACCGCCTGTTCGTAGTCGGCGGCGTTCTCGCCGCAGTCAAGTTTTAAGCCGACTTTGTCCTTGACGGCAGCCTTTATCGTGCGAATGAGCTCGCTTGTGGCAAAGCCCGAAATGCGCACGGCGTTCACCCCGCAGTCCGCAGCGCAGGCGGCGGCGCGCACAATTTCCTGATCGGTCAGTACGGCGACGTCGAGGCACACGCGCAGGGCGCGCGTTTTAGCCGCGCGTTTGAGTTTTTTACACTCGCGCTTGAAATACGATATATTTCCGTCCTTTAAAAACGACGACGGCGCGCATACCTCCACCTCGTCCGCGCCGTCCTTGACCGCGCGCTTTACAGCCGCGGCTTTAACTTCGGTCAAATCGCCGCCGTGAGGATAGGAAATTGCGGCGATAATGCCGCACTTTGGGTCGCGACCCAGAAAGGCTACGCAGGGCTTGACCATCGAGGGCAAAACCACTATGCCGCCCATTCCCAGCCTGTCGCCGTCCTTGCACAGCTGTTTGAGAGCCGACTTTTCGGCGTAGGGAGAGAGAAAGTCGCATTCCAGCTTGGCAACCTTTGCCCTTGCTTCCTGCTCCTTTTTTATCCTCTTGAACTCCAAAAACTGTTTTTGCTCTTCTTCGGTTAACAGATTGACTGACGTATTTTCCATAAAAACACCTTAACTTCCTTAAAATTTCAAAATAATACGCGCTTTGCGAATTACTATGTAACTATGGCAGCATTAGGTTTTTTATACGTCTTACTTTTATTTTTATGTTGTTTTGCGGCGGTGCACTTTATAAAACTTGCAATTGTTGGCTTTAAGAGCGTCAAGCGCAAGCCCGAGCCTAAGCCCGAACCCAAAAATGAAGAGCCGCAAAAGCCGGTATATTATATTGTTGAAAAGAAGCGGGCAAGGCGGGCGTCGTATTCCGTTCCCAGAGAGATAGAGTTCAAAGACAAGTGAGCTTATACCTTTACCCTCACGCGCCGCGGCTTATTTTCAGTCCTCGTATCTGATAAGGTTTTTGCCGTCCTCCCACAGGCGCTCAAGGCAGTAGAAGTCGCGTTCCTCGTCGTTGAAAACGTGCACTATTACGTCGGCATAGTCCAAAACCGCCCATCTGCCCTCGCGAACGCCTTCGCGGCGCTTGGGGGTAAGCGAATAGTCCTTTTCCAGCTTTTCTTCAAGGTTTTCCGCAAGCGATTTGACCTGAGTTGTCGACCTGCCGCTGCAGATTACGAAGTAGTCGCATAGGCTGGTCTTGTCGGCAACGTCTATATAGACGATATTATTGCCCTTTTTTTCGGATAAAATTTTGCAGATTGCCGCAGTTTTTTCAGTTGAATTCATTATATTTTTCCTTTAAATATTCGTAAGTTTTTTCCGTCAGCCCAAAGACGGGCGCGCCGGTAGATTTTAAGTAAACCACCTGGCGCTTGATCGCCTCGTACAGGCAGAGGTTTAAATCCCTGTAAAAAAGCTCCCTCAGCTCTTCCACGCCGTCGAAAGTCCGACCCTCCTCCAGCATATCGCAGAGGTATAAAAGAGTTTCCGCGCCGTCCATACCCGGTCTGCCGCTGGTGTGGTAGCGTATGGCGTTCAACAGATTTTCGTCCGTCACGCCGAAGTAATTTTGCGCGACGTAAGCTCCGCCGTACTGGTGCATTACGGGTTCTGGCACGCCGTCGGGCGGAACGAAGCCCTTAAGGTAAGGGCTGTCGGGCCTTAAATTTTTTGCACAGTCGTGCAGTGCCGCCATGGTTATCGCCTGTTCTTCGGATAGGTTTACGCGCTTTGCGTTTTCGGCGCACATTACCGCTACCCTTACGGTATGCGCCCAGCGCGAAGGCTTTTCCAATTTCTTTGCAAAACCAAGATTGTTAAGCGAATAGATCCCCTTCTCTTCAATATATTGACAAACAGAAGAATTTACATACCCTGAAATATCTTCGTTAAGAGAGGCAAGCACGCGCACGCGGGTGGATGAAACCCTGTCGCCCGTGTACGGAACGCGGAAAATTTTTGTAGAAAGCGCGCCTTCAATCTTTTTTGCGGCTGAATCAAAGACCGCGTCGTCCTCTCTCGCGCACGCCGCAAGTTTTACGCAGGCGAGTATGCGCTCGGGATATCTCCAGCGCGTAAAACTTTCAAGCATATCCGCGCCCATCAGAAAGTACAGCTCGTCGTCAGGGTATTTCGACGCGAAGTGCTCGCAAGTGATATACGAATAGCTTACGCCGCCATTTTTGAGCTCGTAGTCGCTCACCTCCGCCTGCCTGATATGCTTGAATGCAAGACGGCACATTTTCAGCCTGTCCTCTCCGCTTGCAGAAAGGAACCCGCTCTTGTGCGGGCTGACTGCGGTGGGCATAGCGATCAGTCTGTCCGCGCCCAGCGCGGCGACAGCCGCCTCCGCCATATTTACGTGTTCACGGTGGACGGGATTGAACGACCCGCCGAAAATTATTATTTTCATAGATTAAATATTGCCTTTACCGTCAATAACCAATGGCATGAAGAGATTGAATTTTCCTCTCGTCCTTGACAGCTTTCTTGCGGCAACCTGCGCGTTTTTATTTTTCTTCACGTTTATACGGTTCTACACGAAGAGCGCCGTATGGGGACTTGTTTTCGGGGCGTGCGCCTTCATTATCACAGGCGCGACGGCTTTCCTTTACATACGAAAGAGACAGAACGAAAAACTTACGCTCTCTCGCGACGCGCGCCGTGCGGAGCTATTGAAGCTGCACCTATGCCTTTTGAGCGAAGGCGAGCTTAAAAGGACCCTTCTGCCGCTGATTGACGGCGGTAAAATTTCGGGAAAGACCATTGAAACGCCCGAAAGGACGCACTATTTGATTTTTTGCCTGCAACCGCTTTCGCCGGACGATATTGCGGGGGTAATAAGGAAGTCGGGCAAAAAGAGCAAGGTTATTTTATGCAACGCCATAAGCGAAGAGGCAAAAAAACTTGCCGAAAATTTTGAAATAGACTGCGTTACGGGCGATGAAATTTATTCCCGACTGAAAGAGCGAAACCTTCTGCCCGAAAAGTACGCGTTCGAGGGCGAAAAACGGTTGAATTTTTTTGCCCGCGTAAGCCTGCGGTTCAACCGCAGACTTGCCGCGCCGCTGTTCTGGAGCGGACTGGGTCTTACGGCGTTCAGCTACTTTACCTTTTATCCTGTTTACTATATAATTTCGGGCGGCGTCTTGCTTGTGTTGGCTGCAATCTGTCTTGTGTTCGGCAAGCGGAAAAGCGGCTAAAGACGGCGTTGACCGCCATATATGCCCGATTAAACGCAATTTTTAAGTCAGTTGAGTTTGATGTGGTCGAAGCCCTTGCGGGGAGATACGCGGTAAAGGACGCACTTGCGACCTATTACTATAACGCACTCTGCGTTAAGCCTTGCCGCCAGCTCGCGACCTATAACCTGAGGGTCGCCGTCGGCGTTTTCCAGAATATTTATCTTTATAAGCTCCCTTGCGTCCAGGCAGTCGGAAAAGCTCTTAAGCATATTTTCGCCTATGCCGTCCTTGCCGACCTGACCTACGGGGTCAAGATTTGCCGCTAACGATTTCAATTTGCTGCGCTGTTTGCTTGTCAACATAATTCAATTCCTTATTTTCTTATTTTTGAACGCCGACCTGCGCGCAGGTCGGCCGTTTTTGCCCTTTGAATGGAAAATTACGGTATAAAGTCGAATTCCACGTCGCCTACGACAACCGTGTCCTTTTCCTTTATGCCCATCTGATTGAGGCGGGATATTACGCCCTTTTCGCGCAGAATCTTCTGGAAGTAAGCCATACTGTCGGGGTCGCTCAGAGATACGTTCCGACAGAGCATATCCACCAGCGTTCCGACCACGACGTACGCGCCGTTTTCGTCCACGAAAATATCGTAGTCGAGGTTTCCGCTCTTTTTATACGTAAAGTTTTCGTCCGCTTCGAAGGGAGCTACGGGAGGAAGCTCCTTTAAGATTTCGAACACTCCCTCTATGAGCTCGCGCGTGCCCTCGCCGTTGACGGCGGTTATGGGGAAGATTTTATATTTTTTTCCGTACGAACGCTTGAACGCCTTGACGTTTTCTTCCGCGCCGAAAACGTCGCACTTGTTGAGCGCGATTACCTGCGGAAGAGCCGCCAACTTTTCGGAATAGCCCTTAAGCTCCTTGTTTATCTGCCTGAAATCTTCCTTGGGGTCGCGCCCCTCAGAGCCTGAAATATCCACTACGTGCACCAGCATACGCGTGCGCTCGATATGCTTTAAAAAGTCGTGACCGAGCCCCGCGCCCTCTGCCGCGCCCTCGATAAGTCCGGGGATATCCGCGGCTACGAATGAGTTATCGTAGTACTTGACCACGCCCAGATTGGGCGAAAGCGTGGTAAAGTGATAATTTGCAATTTTAGGTCTTGCGGCGGAAATTTTGGACAACAGAGTGCTCTTGCCCACGTTGGGAAAGCCGATGATTCCCACGTCGGCTATGACCTTGAGCTCCAATAACAGAATATGAATTTCAGTCTTTTCGCCCTTCTGCGCAAAGTTGGGGGCGTGTCTGCGCGCCGTGGTAAAGCGTACGTTGCCCTTGCCGCCCCTGCCGCCTTCGGCAATCAGCTTTTTTTCGCCGTCCGTAAACATATCGCAGATGACCGCGTGCGTTTCGTAGTCGCGCACTATAGTGCCCACGGGCACCTTAATAACCACGTCCGCGCCGCCCTTGCCGAAGCACTGATTTGTGCCGCCGCGTTCGCCGTTGCCCGCGGTATATTTGTTGGTGAACCTGAACGACAGCAGGTCGTTCATAGAGGCGTCCGCCTGTATATACACGTCGCCGCCCTTGCCGCCGTCGCCGCCGTCGGGACCGCACGCGGGCTTGCCCTTATAAGCCTTGAACGAGTTCATTCCGTCGCCGCCGTCGCCCGATTTGATTGTAATTCTCACCCTGTCGGTGAACTGATTCTTATCTATCATATCTATTCAACTTCAAAAAGGTCTTGCTTCTTTCGCAAAACTGCGTGTTATTTTCAGTCTTTTCCATCTCTTCGAACAGCTGTTCGGTCGTTATTCCCCTGCCTATAAGCGAACGCAGCTTTGAAGCGGTCGTAAGCTCGTCGGCAGAAAGCAACAGCTCTTCCTTTCTTGCGCCCGATGCCTTTACGTCGATTGCGGGGAACACGCGCGCTTCCGCAAGCTCGCGCGAGAGGACGATTTCCATATTACCCGTGGACTTGAACTCTTCGTAAATGATATCGTCCAGCTTACTGCCCGTGTTGACAAGCGCGGTGGCGATGATGGTCAACGAGCCGCCGTCCTCGATATTGCGCGCCGCGCCGAAGAATCGCTTGGGTTCAACCAGCGCCTGCGGGTCAAGACCGCCCGAAAGAGTTCTGCCCGAATTGCACGTTGAGTTGTAGGCGCGGGTCAAGCGGGTTATGCTGTCCATTAAAATTACCACGTCCTTGCCCGTTTCAACCATTCGTTTTGCGTGCTCCAGGGCAAGATTTGCCGTGTGTATATGGTGATTGTCGTCCCTGTCGAAGGTTGAATAAGCTATCTCCGCGCCCGCAACCGAACGCTTGAAGTCGGTAACCTCTTCGGGGCGTTCGTCGATAAGCAGAACTATGACCCTGGTCTGAGGATGGTTGCGGATGAGCGACTGCGCTATGAGCTTTAACGCGGTGGTCTTGCCCGCCTTGGGGGGCGACACAATGAGCGCGCGCTGACCGCAGCCGATGGGAGCGAACAAATCTATCACCCTTTCGGTGAGCGAACAGCCCTCGTATTCGAGGTTGAAGCGTCTGTCGGGATAGCAGGGGGTTAAAGTTTCAAAATTGACCCTGCGCAGGGAGTCGGGCGAAACGCCGTTGACCGAGATTATAAAGGTTACGCCGGGACATTCGTTTTCCTTGCGGCGCTTTGCCTTGCACACTATATAGTCGCCCGTCTTTAATCTGAAACGGTTGATAAACGAAACGTGCACGAACACGTCGCCCGTGGAGGATATCTGCATATTCTTGGTGCGGACAAACCAATATTTATCGGAAAATTCCAGCACGCCCGAATAGGTCTCTTCCCCGTCGGAGGCGTCGGGGGACTGAACGCTCATATTCACGGACGCGTCCTCCGGTTCGGTCAGTCCCGCAAAATATTTGCGGCACCTTAAGACGTCCGCAACCAGCTCGGCGTCGAAGTCGTCCGTCTTGGGCGGAGCTCCGCGCGCGGAACGGGGCGCGGGATCGGATTTGTTTTCCGCAATGGATATAATTTCGGAAATCACATCGTCGCGCGGTCTGGAAGTGGGGCTCTTTACCCCCACGGCACGACCAATCTTCCACAGCGAACGCACGTCTTTGGAATTTAATTTGTTTTTAAGCTGTTCTAAAACTTCAGTCATCAATTCCTCTCCATCACGATGATTTTCGTATTCTCTCCGTCAAGGTCGTCGCGATAGAGCTCGACCTCTCCTTCCTCCGCAATGATAACGTTCTCTCCGTCGAATTCGTCCAAAAATTCGTCGACTTTGTCGATATCCAGCTTACAGCCCTTTGCGCGGTAGTGCATGGGAATGACTACGTCGGGCATAATCCTGTCCACGTATTCCTTAGCCTGCTTTGCGTCGATTGTATAAGTGCCGCCCACTGGAATCAACAAAACGTGTACGGGAAGAATCATTTCGATAAGCTCTGACGAGCAACCCTCGCCCAGATCGCCCAGATGGCAGACGTCTATACCGTCCATACGGAATTTGAAAATTATGTTTTCGCCGCGCTTTTTGCCGCGACATTCGTCGTGGAAGCTCTTTATCGAATTTATCTCCACGCCGGGTAGCTCGTAGCCCGTCTCCTTATCCAGAACAACGGGATTGCCCTCGATATTTTTTACGCAGTCGTGGTCGTAATGGTGGTGCGAAACCGTAACGGCGTCCGCTCTGACGCGCGGAAACTTATAACCTATCGACTCGTCGTACGGGTCGCAGACTACCGCCGTGCCCGTGCTTTCGGTTAAAAGGAAGCTGGAATGACCTAAATATCTGATTTTCATAAAAGACCTTAAAAAATGATTTTGACCAAATTTTGCGAATTAAACGCGCAAGGCGCGCATTTAACTTTTGGCTGTACAACTAAAATTTTACAGGAATTACGCATACCGTAACCTCGGTATACGGCGAACTGTCGTCCGCAAGTCGATACAGGACGCGGACTGAAATTGCGCCCGCTCTTTCGGAAAAAGTGAGTTTGCGAGTGAATATTTTGTATCCGCCCGAAAGTCCGCCTTCAGAAAAGGCGCACTCGGTCGTCTTTCCCTCGGCAAAAGTTATGTTTAAATTTGTGTTTCCGCCGTGCAGCTGAGTTAAACTGCCGCGTCGGATTATTATTTTGCAGGGGTCGCCGCCGTATAAATATTCCACGGTGCGCAGCCCGTCGTTTACGGTATATTCGCCGTCGCCGCCGAACAGGCTTTCGCCGTCAGGACTTACGGTTTTAATCTTGATTTTACACTTCATCGGTATTTTCCAGAGTTTGCCGTACAACCGAAAAAGACTTAAATTTCTTTCAACAGCGTGGTCTTTACGTCCGCGCCCTGAAAGCAGTTGTTCTTTCCGCTGCAATACTGCTCCCT
>JBJEUZ010000005.1:0-5269 GCA_051884095.1 Candidatus Coproplasma sp. | reverse complement strand
ATTTCAGTATACGCGTTTAATTATAATTTAACAACACTCATACGGCGAGTTTTTGCGGGGTTATTCGGTCACGGAAGCCGTGCTGTCTTTGAAGATTATTTCGGCGGAGATTATCTTGTAATACCTTAACAGCTCGGACTTCAGCGCGGGGCGTTGCAGGACTAACAGGTCGACCGATTCCCACACGAAAACCCACGCTGCTACGTCGAGAATATCAAGCCATATAAGTTGAAAGCCGACGTGCTCCAAGGTTATGGCGATAGAAAAGATTACTGCGCCGATTAATAGCATAATTACCGATAGCCATATATTGCGCTTCAACTGCGCCTTGGTCTGCGCGGCTTCGGTGAGATAATAGTTTTCAATCGCCTTTTTGTAGATTAACTTTTCGTTGTCGTCTATGACCGAGCTATGTACGACAAAGCGCGCGTCTTCGCTTACTTTAAGCCTCTTTACGCTGTGATTTAAAAACTCGGCTACCTCTCCGCTGATTAGCGGCTTGCCGTCCGTGGAGTACGGCGAAAGAAAACCACTGTCGTCCGAGACGTTAAGATTAATAACCCTGTTTCCGTCCTCGTCGCATACGGGAGCGGAAATTTCTTCCACCTTTGCCGAAAGTTCCCTTATCTTTTACTTCTTTCAAACATATGAACACCTCTATGTATTTATAAACCTTTTTCGGCAGAGTTTAAGCGCGGAAAAATATTTTTTTATTGCGGCGCTAAATTATGGAAAACTGCGCAAGATATAGGTATGAACAGAAAGCTGACCGCATTTACGGCGTTTATGTTGATTTTCGCCGCGATATTGATTCACTTATGTAATATGCTTCCGCAGGGTGAATTCTGCCTTGCCTTTGCCGACGAAAGGGAAACGGCAAAATGCGTTTACCTTACCTTTGACGACGGACCCAGCGACAGAGTAACCCCGTTGATTTTGGACGTTCTGGACAAGGAGGACGTTAAGGCGACCTTTTTTATTATAGGGCAGAACGCGGAAAGCAGAAGATATTTAATCGAGCGCGAACATGCCGCAGGACATACCGTTGCCGTGCATTCCTACTCTCACGATTATAAAAAAATATACGCCTCTCCCGAGGCGCTGCTTGAAGATATTGAAAAATGCAACCGCGTGATTGAGAAAATTACGGGAGAACGCTCGCACGTGTACCGTTTCCCCGGGGGGAGCTACAATCTTTCTTCCTCGCTTATAAACGCCGTGTGCAATGCGGGTTACAGATACGTTGACTGGAACGCCTCGGTGCGGGACGCTGAAATTCTGAACCCCACGCCCTCGCAACTGGTGAACGCGGCGGTAAGCACAACCTCCGACCAGAACAACGTGGTTCTTCTATGCCACGATTCAACCACAAAGTCCACGACAGCGCAGGCGCTGAGGACGATTATAAGATATTATAAAGGAAAGGACTACGTATTTGAAACCTTTTAATTCTTTAAAACAATGACGCCGCGGCGCGGAAATTTTTCCGCGCCGCGGCGTATATCGTTTTTATTCAATCAATCCACACCGTAGGTCTTGCGGTATTCTTTCATCTTTTCAAGGTATTCCTTGCCTTCGATAACGCCGTCCTCGATAGCTTCGATTATATCCGCCATAGTGACGATTGAGTAAACCTTTACTCCGAATTCCTTATAGACTTCCTGTACTGCAGAGAGCTGACTTTCGAGCCCTCTTTCCATTCTGTCTACCGAAATTACCATTCCCGCAATCTCGACGTTCGCCGCCTGAGCGAGCTTGGGAAGCATTTCCCTTAACGCCTTGCCCGAGGTCATAACGTCCTCTATTAAGATGACCTTTTCGCCGTCGGTAAGCTGTTTACCTACAAAAAGTCCGCCTTCGCCGTGGTCTTTTACCTCTTTTCTGTCAAAGCAGTAGTTCATATCCACGCCGTATTTTGAATAGAGCGAAACCGCCGTCGTTACGGCAAGGGGAATACCCTTGTAGGCGGGACCGACCAAGGTGTCCGCTGCAATGCCGTTTTCCTTTATGCAGGTCGCATAGTATTCTCCGAGCTTTGAAAGCTGCGCGCCCGTCTTATAGTTACCCGTATTTATGAAATAGGGAGCCTTTCTTCCGCTCTTCAGAGTAAATTCACCGAAGCGCAGAACGCCGTTTTCTACCATAAACTTTATAAACTGCTGTTTGTAAGTTAAAGCCATATTCTTTCTCCTTAATCGTACGTTGTATTTTCGCTTCAGTTAAGAGTAGCCGCGCCGACTATCTTATTGACGTCGTCGATACAGTGCGCGTCCAGCCAGCCGTTCATTTCCGCAATAATCTGAGGCATTGCCAAAGCGTTTGTGAAGTTTGCCGTACCCACCTGAACGGCGCGTGCGCCAGCCATCATAAATTCTAGAGCGTCTCTGCCGCTTGAGATGCCGCCCATACCTATGACGGGAATATCCACCGCGTGAGCCGCCTCGTAAACCATTCTTACGGCAATGGGTTTGATGCCCGCACCCGAAACGCCGCCCGTGTTGTTGGCGATTACGGGCTTGCGCCTTTCGATATCAATGACCATACCTGTAAAGGTATTGACCAGCGAAATGCAGTCGGCGCCGCCGCTCTGAGCCGCCTGCGCGTTGACTATTATACTTTCGACGTTGGGCGAAAGTTTTACTATGAGCGGAGTTTTTGTAAGCTGAGCCTTGGTAAGTTTTGTTACTTCCTTGATATTTTCAGGTCTGATTCCCAGCGCCATGCCGCCCGCGCGCACGTTGGGGCAGGAGATGTTGAGTTCGACCATATCCACTAGCCCGTTCAATCTCTTACAGATATTTTCGTAGTCTTCAAGCGTCTTGCCCGCCACGTTGGCGATAACCACGACGCCCTTGTCCTTTAAAAACTGTAAATCGTTCTCTATAAAACTTTCAACGCCGGGGTTCTGCAAGCCTACGGCGTTAAGTATTACGCTTGTCCCCTCGGCTATGCGGGGTACGGGATTGCCGAGGCGGGGTTCTATTGTCAAGCCCTTTGTGGAAACGCCGCCTATGGCGGAAATATCGTAAATTTCGTTATATTCCCTGCCGAAGCCGAAAGTGCCGCTTGCGGCGATAACGGGATTTTTAAATTTTACGCCGCATATCTCTACGCCTAAATTAGCCATTACAACTGCACCTCGTCAATATCGAATACGGGTCCGTCCTTACAGACGCGCGCGTTTTTGCCGTCGCTCTTTTTGCACGCGCACACAAGGCACGCGCCTATGCCGCAGCCCATACGCTCTTCAAGCGAGACAAGGCAGGGCGTAGAAATATTTTCTTCCTTCAATCTGCTCTTTAAAACCTTAAGCATTACGGGGGGCCCGCAGGCGATTATCAAATCCGCCTTAAAGCTGTCCCTGTCGGCAAGATACGCCGAAACGGCGTTGCCCTGCGAGCCGTAGCTGCCGTCGTCGGTGACTACGGTTAATTTTTTGCTCCTTTCAAGCTCGTCCAAAAGACATACCGCGCCCGCGTTGCGGAAGCCGATATACGAATAAAAATTCTTGCCGGTATATTGACGAATTACCGAAATGAGCGGGAATATGCCCACGCCGCCGCCGATTACCGCGACGTTTTTTGCGCTTTCGGGAATTTTGAACCCGTTGCCCAACGGCAAAAGCACGCTCAGCCTTGCGCCGACTTCGGTCCGGGCAAGCGTGTTGGTTCCTTCACCCTTTAACTGGTAGCAGACGGTTACGTCCTTACCCTCGCACCTGACCACGCCGAAGGGGCGCTTTAAAAGGTTTGCGGGGTTGCCGGTGGAGAGATTTAAAAACTGACCTCCCATAACTTCCACCTCTTCGGGAAGGGTAAGCGTCATAGAATATATGTTTTCTGCTATCTTTATATTTTCCTTTACGGTTGCGGTCAATTCTTTCATTATCTGCCCATCTTGCCGATTGCGCCGGCTAAATCCTGCTGCATATCTATGCACGCCGTGCGCGCCGCTTCGGCGTAGTTCATTCCGCTGTACTGCGGCTTTCTGTACGCGCAGAGTATTCCGCGCGAGTTGTTAACTATGCCGCCCAGACCGCGTTCGTCAAAGCAGCATTTGAGCATCTGAGCGTTGCCGCCCTGCGCGCCGTAGCCGGGAATGAGGAAGAAGGTTTCGGGCATTTGCTTGCGCAGACGTTCAGCTTCCTCGGGGTGGGTCGCGCCGACTACCGCGCCTACTGCGGAATAGCCGTACTTGCCGATTGTATCCTTGCCCCATTCGGTTACGAGAGAGCCCATCTGCTCGTAGATATATTTTCCGTTTTCAAGTTTTAAGTTCTGCAATTCGCCCGACGAGGGGTTGGAGGTCTTTACCAGCACGAATATGCCCTTGTCGTTTGCCTTGCAGTCGTTTACGAAGGGCGCGATGCCGTCGGTTCCCAGATAGCCGTTAACCGTGAGCATATCGGCGGGGAAAGCCTTTATCTGCTTGCCGTTCACGTCGGTCTTGCCCAGGTAAGCCTTGGAATAGCAGCCTGCGGTAGAACCAATGTCGTTGCGCTTGCAGTCGGCTATTACGAACATATCTCTGCCCCTTGCGTAGTTTACCGTATAGTCGAAGGCGCGCAAGCCCTCGAAGCCGTACATCTCGTAATACGCAACCTGAACCTTTACGGCGGGTACTATGTCGCACACCTTGTCGATTATGTTCATATTGTACTCGATTATAGCTTCCGCAACGCCCTCGAACGTAGCCATTCCGTCGCGCATTTCGTCGGGAAGGTAGTTAAAATCGGTGTCGAGCCCCACGCAGGTGGGATTCTGCATATCTATAATCTTTTCTATCAATCTGTCAAAAATCATAATATTCTCTCCCTTATTTATCCTCAGTCCTTATTAATATATTTTACGTCGCCGTCCACGATTGTTGCGCAGACTTTGCCGTATACTTCGTAGCCGTTGAACGGCGTATTTTTGCCCTTTGAATAGAATTTGTCGCCGTCTATTACGTACTTGCAATTCAAGTCGACTATAGTAAGGTCTGCAACCTCGCCCGCCTTGATTTCGCCGCCCTGCAGACTTAAGACCTTAGCGGGGTTATAACTCATAAGGCGCATCAGGTCCGCAAGACCCATTATTCCGCTCTTTACCAGATAGGTATACGAGAGCGCGAAGCTGGTCTCGATTCCGCTCATACCGAAAGCCGCTAAATTGTATTCCACCTCTTTATCCTTTTTAGAATGGGGTGCGTGGTCGGTGACTATGCAGTCGAGCGTTCCGTCCTTCAGACCCTCGATTATTGCAAGTCTGTCCTTCTCTTCCCTTACGGG
>JBJEUZ010000004.1:0-5300 GCA_051884095.1 Candidatus Coproplasma sp. | reverse complement strand
GTAAAGGCGGATATAGGCATACTCAAACCCGAAAATTATGAGCAGGATTTTACACATAAACTCAACGGATTTTCAGGTGAAAAATATCTGTTTTTACCATCGTTTATGACGGGTGATGAAATCGAGCGGATAAAGCCGTATCTATCCCCGTTCGACGGCATATATTGCGACGGTTATTATGCAATCGCGCTGTGCGCGCAAACAGGAAAAAAGCTGTTTGCGGGCAGCGGTTTCAACGTGGGGAATACGTTGTCCCTTGCGCAGATTGACGCTGAATATATCGCGCTTTCCAAGGAGCTTACCGTAAGAGAAGCAAGGGAGATGGCTTGCGGAAACTGCTTCTATCTTACCGCAGGCGATATAAAGGTTATGGACCTGCTATACTGCCCGTTCGGCAAGAGCTGTAAGACTTGCGACAGGCGCGCGGTATATACGTTGACCGACGCCGAAGGGAGAAATTTCCCTCTGCGCAGGTATGCGGTTGACGGCTGTCGGTTCGAGGTCTATAACTGCGCTCAGTTGGTTGCCGAAAATAATTTTACGGGCGCGCTTGCCGACTGCACTCTGTGCAACGCCGCGGAAGTTTCTCAAATTCTTCGCTCGCCTGAAAAACTAAAAAAATATTTTACAAACTATACAAAGGGACACTCGACGTCTCCGGTGATTTAAGTTATGGACGAAAAAAGTTTACAGCGATTGGAACTGAATAAAATTTTATACGCCTGTGCGGAATACGCCTGTCTTGAAGGCGCCAAGCGTGAGCTTACGTCCTTTAAGCCCGCAACCGACCTTGACGAGGTGAGGGAACTTCTCGCCCGTACGGCTGAATGCGACAAGCTGTTGTATCGCTACGGCGTGGGAAAGATAGAATACTTCCCCGACGTATCCGACCTTTTAGTGCGCGCCTCCAAGCGCTCCACGCTCTCCTGCGCGGAGCTTTTGCAGGTCAATATGCTGCTGCGCTCGGCTCGCCTTGCGTATACTTCGATAAATGCAGTTGACGACGGCGAAATAGTAAAGATGCGCTCGGATATCTCGCGCGTGTACTACGATAAGTCTCTCGAAGAGGATATAGAGACCAAAATTCTCTCCTCCGAGGAAGTCTCCGACTATGCAAGCGACGCGCTCTGGTCAATCCGTTCGCGAATAAAGAGCCTGAACGAACGCATACGCTCCAAGCTCTCCGAATATCTTTCGGGCAAGAACGCGCAGTATCTTCAGGACGGCATAGTCACTATGCGCAACGACCGCTACGTAATACCCGTAAAGGCCGAGCATAAGTCGCACGTCAAGGGTTTTGTGCACGACCGCTCTCAGTCGGGCGCTACCTTCTTTATCGAACCCGAATACGTCCTGGAGCTGAACAACGAGCTGATAGCTCTGCAGATAGACGAAAAGGAAGAGGTGGAACGAATTTTAAAGGCGCTCTCCGTCCGCGTGGGCGATATGGCGGAAAAACTTTCCTCGGCAATGGAAATTTTAGCCCTGGTGGATAGCTTTTACGCGCGCGCAGAATATTCTTACGTTCACAAGTGCACCCTTCCGCAGATAAATAAGCGCGGATATATCAATATAATCAAAGGCAGACACCCCTTAATAGATAAGGATAAGGTCGTGCCCGTATCAATTGAGCTGGGCAAGGACTACAACTTCCTTTTGGTAAGCGGCGCCAATACGGGCGGTAAAACCGTTACGCTTAAGATGTGCGGATTGTTCTGCCTTATGGCTGAGTGCGGCATATTCATTCCCGCAACTCAGGGTAGCGCCGTGTGCGCGTTCGACGACGTGTTCTGCGACGTGGGCGACAGCCAGAGCATAGAAGAGAGCCTTTCAACCTTTTCAAGTCACATTACGGCGGTAAAGGAAATTCTTGAAAAGGCAAATTCAAACAGTCTTGTATTGATCGACGAGCTGGGCGGCGGCACAAACCCCGACGAGGGTCAGGCGCTTGCAAAGGCAGTAGTGGAGCGCCTTCTCTCCTTGGGCTGCCGCGGCATAGTCACCACGCACTTTACGCCCTTAAAGGAGTTCGCCTACGCCGTAGAAGGAATCGAAAACGCAAGTATGGAGTTCGACGCGTCCACGCTTAAGCCCCTTTACAGAATTAAAATAGGTCTGCCGGGCGCTTCCAACGCGCTTGCCATCTCCCGTCGGCTTGGACTGGACGAAAAGGTTTTGGAAAAGGCTGTATCCTACCTTTCCGAGGGAGGCAAGGCGTTTGAAAATATCGTCAGAAAGGCTGAAGAGAGCAGAGTAGAGGCGCAGCGCAAGCTGGACGAGGTCGCCCTGCTTGAGTCGGAGTGGAAACGCAAATTAAAAGAGGTCAACGCAAAGATAGACGCCCTCAACAAGGAGCGCGAAAAGCTCAACGCAGGCGCAAGGGCGGAGAGCAGAAGAATAGTAAACGAGCGCACCGCGCAGGCTGAAGAAATATTGGGCGAAATGGAAAATCTTTTTGCCAAGGAAGAGCTGACGCAGACTGACCTCATTAAGGCGAGAACGCTTAAAAACAAGCTGAAAAATTCGGCGTACGGCGAAGAGGAAATAGACGTAACCGTCACCAACTACAAACCCGCCACTCCCGAAAATATAAAGGCGGGCGCGCGCGTGTTCGTAAAGCCAATGCAGTCGGAAGGTACGGTGCTTTCGTTCAATCCGACAAAGGGCGAAGCGGAAGTTTCGTGCGGAAATATGCGGCTTCGCAGCAAACTTGCCGAGCTTCAGCTAATCTGCGCTCCTCAAGCCGTTAAAAAGGGCGAAGTTAAGGTGGTAAGGAACAAAAACGTCGCACCTTCAGCCCCTGCTTTAGAGATAAACGTGCTGGGTATGACCGTAGAAGAAGCGCTGTACGAGGTAGAAAACTTCATCGACCGCGCGGTTATGGACAATCTTGAGCAGGTTAAAATTGTCCACGGCGTCGGCACGGGCAAGCTCCGCGCCGCAATATCGCAGAGGTTAAAGACGCATAAAAACGTAAAGAGCTTCCGATTGGGCAAATACGGCGAGGGCGAAACGGGCGTAACCATAGTTACCCTCAAATAACAAGTCAATATTCAGATTTACCCACAATAGAATATAATAGTATTTTATTTTTAGGGGTAAACTTAATTTGAAAAATAAATTGTTTGCGATTCTTGTAAATTTAAGTCTTTGTGCTATAATAGTTGCAACGGCTGTCGTCGGCTTTGTGGGAGGCGGCGCGGTGGAGGTCTCCTCCGACGGCGTAAAGCCCTACTACAAGTCCGATAATCCCCGCGGCGTAAGCATTATGTTCAACGTCTACCAGAACACTTCGAACGTATACAAAATTCTGGACGTTTTAGACGAATACTCTGCAAAGGCAACCTTCTTTCTGGGCGGAAGCTGGGCGGACGACAACGTCGACTGCGTGCGCGAAATATATAGTCGCGGTCACGAGGTCGGCTCTCACGGGTATTTCCACAAGGACCACTCTGCAATGACGTATAAGCAGAACGTGGACGAAATAAAGCCCAGCGTAATGCTCTTGAACAGAATATTAGGTACTAATATAACCCTGTTTGCTCCGCCTTCGGGCGCATTCAACGATTCCACGCTTTCGGCTTGTTCCGAATTTAATTTAAAGACCATAATGTGGTCTCGGGATACGATCGATTGGCGGGACGACGACGTGAATTTGCTGTATTTGCGCGCAACAAGCAATCTGGAGAGCGGAGAATTTATATTGATGCATCCTATGGACGCAAGCGTATCGGTTCTTCCGAAAATTTTATCATACATAAGAGAAAGCGGCTTTTCCGCCGTCACCGTCTCTTATAATTTAGGAGAATAATGGTTCACTTTAAACAACTTGACAACGGAATCAGACTAATCGTAAAACAGATGAGCGGACTTATGTCCGTAACTATGGGCATTATCGTCGGCACGGGTTCGTGCGTCGAAACCGACACAGAGGACGGAATTTCGCACTTTGTCGAACATATGATGTTCAAGGGCACGAAAAAGCGCACGGCGTTCCAGATTTCGGACGAAATGGACGCCATAGGCGCGCAGGTAAACGCGTTTACGGGCAAGGACATAACCTGCTATTACGCAAAGTCCACCTCAGGTCACGCCGAGGAGGCGTTTGAAATTCTTTCCGACCTGTTTTTAAATTCGGTATTCCCCGTAGACGAAATGAAGCGCGAAAGGGGGGTCATTCTCGAAGAGATTTCTATGAACGAGGATACGCCCGACGATTTGTGCCTCGACTTGTTGGGAAAGGCGTTTTTCGGCGACAAAGACTATGGCAGAAATATCCTTGGACCCCGCAAGAACGTGCGCGCCTTCAAGCGCGAAAATCTTAAAGATTACGTTTCAGAACGCTACGTTGCGGAAAATATCGTAATATCCATGGCGGGCAACATCTCGCCCGAGGTTGCGCAGGGTATGGTTGAAAAGTACTTTGCCGACGTCCCGAAGTCTGACGGCAGAGCTCGAAAGGCGGAAGTGTGCCTGCAAGCTAAAAATCTGCACAAAAAAAAGGATATCGAACAGGTTCACATAGGCATTGCCTACCCTTCAATGAAGAGGTACGAACGCCTGTCCGACGCAACGCAGATTATGAACGCCGTCTTCGGCGGCGGTATGTCGTCGCGACTCTTCCAGGAGGTCAGGGAAAAGTTGGGACTTGCTTATACGGTCTATTCCTATCTCACGTCGTATAAGGACACGGGCTCGCTGGTAATCTATGCGGGCGTCAATGCGGACGGCTATCTCAAGTCCTACGACGCCATAAACAACTGCATAGCAGGCATAAAAAAGAAGGATATAACAGAATACGAATTCAGGCGCGGCAAGGAGCAGCTTATTTCATCTCAGATTTTCGCCCAGGAAAGTACAAGCTCGCAGATGCTCCTTTACGGAAAAGAGCTAATTTACAGCGGAAATATTTACAACTTTGAAGAGCGGGTGAATAAGATTAATTCCGTAACGCTCAACGACGTGTTCGAAGCAATCGAATACAACTTCGACGAAAGCTACAAGGCAACCGCGCTCGTGGGCAGGGCGGACAAACATCTTTAATGGGCGAAGTTTTTCACGGCTTTCAGCCCTTCTTCAATGCGGACAGCCGCGTTCTCATACTCGGCAGTTTTCCGTCTGTAAAGAGCAGAAAGGTCGACTTTTACTACGGCAATCCGCAAAACAGGTTCTGGAAAATTCTTTCCGAATTTTTCTCTCTGCCATATCCCGAAAGCGTGGACAAAAAGAAGTCTTTGCTTGAAAGCTGCGGCGTTGCGCTCTGGGATATTGTTACGGAATGCGAAATCCGCGGCAGCAGC
>JBJEUZ010000003.1:0-23881 GCA_051884095.1 Candidatus Coproplasma sp. | reverse complement strand
TGACGCGCTGGGCTGAAAAATTCGGCAGCCTTCATCCCGAGTACGCAGGGGAGCTGAACGAGCTTGAAGGTTATTTGAATAAAGATTATTCGGACGAGGTCGACAAAAAACTTTCAAACCCGTCGTCAATTAAACTTTTAAATAAAGACTACAGGCAAATCAAGGAAGATTAATGGCACTTTTTTCATCTCTTTCAGAAAGATTAAACCATATATTTTCAAAGCTGACCAAGCACGGCAGGCTTACCGAGCTGGAAATTAAGACGGCGATGCGCGAAGTGCGCGTGGCGCTTCTGGAAGCGGACGTAAATATCAAGGTCGCCAAGCAGTTCTGCGCCGACGTTTCGGAAAAGGCGGTAGGACAGGAAATTTTAAAGAGTTTAAATCCTGCTCAGCAGGTCATTAAAATAGTAAACGACGAGCTGATAGCGTTGATGGGTTCGACGAACGCCAAACTTGCAGTTTCGCCCAAGCCCCCTACGGTAATTATGATGTGCGGCTTGCAGGGCGCGGGTAAGACCACGCTGTGCGGAAAACTTGCCTGCCTGTTGAAAAAGGGCGGAAAAAAGCCCCTGCTTGTGGCGGGCGATATCTATCGCCCCGCGGCGATAAACCAGCTTAAGGTCGTTGGCAAAAACGCGGGAGTGGAGGTGTTTGAAAAGGGCACTCAGGACCCCGTCAAAACTGCCGAGCAGGCGGTCGATTACGCCCGCTCTATGGGCTACGATACGGTAATTATCGATACCGCCGGCAGGCTTGAAATAGACGAGCAGCTAATGCGCGAACTTGAAAGAATCAAGCAGGCTGTTGAGGTTTCGGAAATTCTTTTAACCGTCGACGCCATGACCGGTCAGGTTGCGGTCAACGTTGCAAAGACCTTTAACGAAAGGTTAGAAATAACGGGCGTGGTTTTAACCAAGCTCGACGGCGACACCCGCGGCGGCGCTTGCCTTTCCATAAAGGCGGTTACGGGCAAGCCCATAAAGTTTATCGGCGTGGGCGAAAAGCTGACCGACCTTGAATATTTCTATCCCGACAGAATGGCTTCGCGTATTTTGGGTATGGGCGACGTGCTTACGCTTATCGAAAAGGCGCAGGAGGCGGTCACCGAGGAAGAAGCCAAAAAGATGCAGAAGAAGATGCTTGAAAATTCCTTCACCTTAGAGGACTTTTTAACGCAGTTCGAAAGCATGAAAAAGATGGGCGGCGCGCAGGCGTTGGTCTCCATGATGCCCGGTCTTGCCGGCAAGGTAAAGGACGGCGACATAGACGAAAAAAAGATGGAGCGCACCAAGGCGATAATCCTTTCAATGACCAAAAAGGAACGCACCGACCCCTCGATTATCAACTCTTCGCGCAAAAAGCGCATCGCGGCGGGTTCGGGTACGACCGTGCAGGAAATAAACCAGCTCTTAAAGCAGTTTGAACAGACTAAACTGATTATGAAGCAGCTCAAGGGCGGCAAGCGCAGGTTGCCGTTCGGCTGATAGTTGACCCTGCAATATGCGTAAGGTATCGCGGATTACCCCCGTAATATACTGCGGCGAAACGGCAAAACCGGTTGACCCCGCAATATGCGAAAGATATCGTAGTTTAACCCCGCAATATGCGGCAATGAAAAGCAAAATCAAGTTAATAAACTCCTAAACGGAGAAAAAATATTTTTATAACTAACAGGAGAACAGTTATGGCAGTTAAAATGAGATTAACCAGAATGGGCGACAAGAAGTCCCCCTTCTATAGAATCGTGGTTATCGATTCCAGAAAGGCGCAGTCGGGTGAATATATCGACAAAATCGGTTACGTAGACCCCCTCAAGACCCCCGCAGAAATCAACATCGACGTTGAAAAGGCTAAGGCTTGGCTTGCAAAGGGCGTTCAACCCACCGAAACGGTTAAGAGCTACCTTGTAAAGGCAGGCGCTATGGAACAGAGCACAAAACTTTCCGCGCCCAAGACCAACGACAAGAAAAAGAAGAAGTAATTTTTGATAAAAGTCATTCTTAATTAAAAAAATTTGGCGCAATCATCCGTATTTTAACGCGCCACGGAGATTTTATGCAGGACAATATTTTAGAATTAATCAAATACGTTGTAGAGCAGTTCGCCGATAAGAAGGACGAGGTTGAATACAACGTGGAAGAAAAGGAAGGGGCTATCGAAGTTACCGTATTGCTCAACGAAAGCGATATGGGCAAGGTAATCGGCAAACAGGGCAAAATTGCAAAGGCTTTGCGTACGCTCGTTCGCGCGGCTACCCCCCGCGACAGCAAAAAATACGTTGTCGAAATCAAGGAAAAGGCGTAAACCGCCTTTTCTTTTTACTAAATTATGGAAAAGTATTTAACCGTAGCGCGCGTGCTCAAGCCTCAGGGCATACGCGGCGAAATCAAAGTAAAGACGCTCACCGACAGCGCGGAAGACTTGTGCGGATTTTCCCGCGTGTTCATCGATGGAAAAGAATACAAAGTTTTAAACGTTCGCGCCTCGGCGGATACGGCTTTTTTGACCTTAAAGGGAATTGCCGACCGAAACGCCGCGGAGCTTTTGCGCGGCAAGGACGTGCTTGCCCTGCGCGAGGACGCGCCTCCCCTGCCCGACGACAGGTTTTATATTGTTGACCTTCTCGGCTGCAACGTGGTAGATGAAAACGGTGAAAGCCTGGGCACTATATGCGATATAACGCCCGCAAGGACGGATATTTACGTGATAGACACGGGTGCAAAGCAGATACCTTTCGTCGCCGCAGAGGGCGTAATATTATCCGTCGACGTTCAGGGCGGAACAATTACCGTAAACCGCTCGCGCTTTAACCAGGTTGCGCTATTAGACTGATGAAAATTACAATACTCACACTCTTCCCGGAAATGTTTTCGCCCCTTTTTCAAAGTATTTTAGGGCGCGCGGTGGAAGAGAAAAAAATTCAGATAGAGGTCGTAAATATACGTGACTATGCCGAAAACAAGCACTTAAAGTGCGACGACTATCCCTTCGGCGGCGGCGCTGGTATGGTTATGATGCCTCAGCCCATAGCAAGCGCAATAGACGCGGTCGACCCGAACCATTCGGCAAGGCGCATCTATATGTCGCCCAAGGGCGAAACGTTCAGACAGCAGAAGGTATTTGAACTGCTGTCTTACGACCATATAATTCTGCTCTGCGGCCACTACGAGGGCGTCGACCAGAGGATTATCGATTTGTATATCGACGAGGAGATATCCGTTGGCGACTACGTGCTGACCGGCGGCGAGCTGCCCGCAATGGTGGTCTGCGACTGCGTCGCGCGGTACGTTGACGGAGTAATTTCGGGCGCTTCGCTGGTGGACGAAAGTTTTTCGGATAACCTTTTGGAGTATCCGCAGTATACCCGTCCCGCGGAGTTCAAGGGGCTTTCCGTGCCCGAGGTGCTGCTTTCGGGCAATCACGCTAAAATCGACGAGTGGCGCAGGGAACAGAGCCGAAAGCTCACACAGGCGCGCCGCCCCGATTTATTGAATAAGGACTGAATATGAAACATCTGCAATGGTTCCCCGGGCATATGACCAAGGCAATGAGGATGATGGAGGAAAACGTCGCGCTGTGCGACGGAATAATCTACGTTCTCGACGCGCGCTGTCCCGCGGCATCCTTCAACAAAAACTTAAAAAATACGTTCGGTACAAAGCCTGTTCTGTACGTTTTAAACAAGTGCGACCTTGCCGACGAGCGCGTAAATTCCTTTGTCAAGCTAATCGGCGAAAGCGCCGCGTGCGTAAAGCTGAACGCGGTAAATTCCTCTTCGCGCAGGGATATTATGGGGGCAATGCAGAAACTTGTTGCGCAAAAGCAGGCCAAAAACGCGCTCAAGGGTTATAACCAGACCTTCCGCTTTATGGTCTGCGGCGTGCCGAACACGGGAAAGAGCACGGTTATAAACCTCATTTCCGGCGAAAAGCGCGCTCAGACGGGCGACAAGGCCGGCGTTACCCGCGGTAAACAGTGGATACGTTGCGACGGATTCGAGCTGTTGGATACCCCCGGCACCACGCCGCCCGCGTTCGAAAACCAAAAACTTGCCGTTCGCATTGCCTACGTCGGCAGTTTAAACGACGATATTTTGGACCTGGACGACATTTCGCTGGCGCTCCTTGCCGAGCTATATGAAAAATATCCCGACCGTTTAAGGGACAGGTACGGAATAGAGGGCGGAACGCCGCTTGAAATGCTTGAAAGGGTGTGCGCACGCCGCGGTTTTATGTTAAGGGGCGGCGACTACGACTACGAGCGGGGAGAGCGCGCAATTATCGACGACTTCCGCAAGGGCAGACTGGGCGGAGTGACTCTGGACGCGCCTTCCGACTGCGAGGGTATGAAATTTTAATTATGGACAAGCTGATTTACGAAAGAGAGCTCTTAGCGCAGGGCAAAAAACTCATCTGCGGCGTGGACGAGGTGGGCCGCGGACCGCTTGCAGGCCCCGTGGTCTGCGCGGCTGTTATTATGCCGTTGGACGATATGATAGAGGGCGTCGACGACAGCAAAAAGCTGTCCGCAAAAAAGCGTGAAAGACTGGCGGAGGAGATAAAACAGAGGGCGATTGCCTGGGCTATATGCCGCGTCGAACCGCAGATTATAGACAGCATAAACATATTGCAGGCAACCCGCCTGTGTATGAAAAACGCGGTGGAAAGCCTTTCGCCTTCACCTGATTTCGTTATGGTGGACGGCAATATGACGCTGGATATTTCAGTTCCGCAAAGGTATATTATAAAGGGAGACGCCAACAGCTATACGATAGGTGCGGCTTCGATAATAGCTAAGGTCTACCGTGACGGGCTTATGGCGGAATACGCCGAAGATTATCCCGGATACGGGTTCGAGCGCAATGCGGGCTACGGCACGGCGGCGCACGTTCAGGCGATAAAACAGATGGGCTTAAGCCCGATTCACCGCAGGAGCTTTACGACCAAATGGCAATAAGGGGCGAAAGACGCCGACTGGGCTTTCGCGGCGAGGCAAAGGCGGTCAGATTTTTAAAAAGACAGGGCTATACGATAGTCGCGCGCAACTACCGTTGTCCGTGCGGCGAGGTGGATATAATCGCCGAAAAGGACGGAGAGCTTGCCTTTATCGAGGTCAAGACGCGCTCAGATATCTCCTTCGGTCAGCCAAACGAGGCGGTAAACGCCGAACGGAGAAGGAGATACGTAAGCGCCGCCAGGTACTATTTTTCTGGCAGAACGCCCGATTGCGTTATAAGGTTCGATATAATCGAAATTCTTAAAGGCAGAATAAACCATATCGAAAACGCCTTCGGAGCTTAACGGTCGCGCGACTCTGCTCATATAGTTACGCATAAATTTGCCCATATATATAATATATGGTATAGACGGGCGGCTATTTAAGGGGAGGTGACGGCGCTGGTTGCAACGCGTGAAAATTCTTTTGTGAAAATTGCGACACACCCCCTTAAAATGCTTGCGATTTAAAAATATCTCTGTTACAATACGTTGGCAATGAAAAATTAAGCGGACGACACGGTGTTTCGTCCGGATACGGAGGATTGTTATGAAAGGATTGGTTGAGGCAATCGAAAAGGAAGGAATGAAGGAAAGCGTTCCCGCATTCAACGTGGGCGATACCGTTAAGGTCGGCTTTAAGGTTATCGAAGGTACTAAGGAAAGAATCCAGAACTTCGAAGGCGTAGTTATCGCAAAGAAGCACGGCGGTATCAGGGAAAGTTTTACCGTAAGAAGATTATCTTTCGGCGTCGGCGTTGAAAGAACCTTCCCCGTTCATTCACCCAAAATCGCTTCCATTACCGTTGTAAGAAAGGGTAAGGTAAGAAGAGCTAAGCTCTACTACCTCAGAGGTCTTACCGGTAAGGCTGCTAAAATTCAGGAAGTTAAGTAATTTAAAAAAGCTCCCGCTGCGCGCGGGAGCTTTTAATTTTACCCGACCTGAAGTCGTTTGTTCGGTCGGAATCAAAGGTGGAGTATGCTGTCAAAGGTGATGAGTTTTGCGCTCACGGGGCTTGAAGGCGTTCCCGTAGAGGTGGAAACGGACATAAACAAGGGTATGGTTTGCTACGAGCTGGTCGGCTTGCCCGACGCAGCCGTAAAGGAGAGCCGCGAGCGCGTGCATTCGGCTATACGCAACAGCCGCTTGCACTTCCCCGTGAACAGAATAACCGTAAATTTAGCTCCCGCCGACGTAAAGAAGGAGGGGAGCGCGTACGACTTGCCCATAGCCGTATCAATCTTAAAAGCGAGCGGTCAGCTGGGCGAAGCAGACTGCGGAAGCGTAGTTATGCTGGGCGAGCTTGCGCTTGACGGTTCGCTCCGCGGAGTAGCGGGCGTTCTGCCCGTGCTCATTTCGGCAAAGAGCAAGGGCTTTACCCGCTTTATTATTCCGTTTTCCAACGCCAACGAGGCAAGCTATCTGGAGGGAGTGGAAGTCTACGCGTTAAAAAATCTGACCGAAGCGGTCGCGTTCTTCAGGGGCGAACAAGCCTTTTCCCCCGTGCAGGCAAACAGCTTTTCCTCGGCGGTAAAGACCGCCGCGTACAGCTCGGATATGGGGCTGGTAAAGGGTCAGGCGATAGCCAAGCGCGCCATAGAAATCGCGGTTGCGGGCGGACACAACATACTGCTTTCGGGACCTCCCGGAACGGGTAAAACCATGCTCGCGCGGTGCATACCCACCATTATGCCCGATCTGACCTTTGAAGAGGCGCTGGAAGTTACAAAAATTCATTCTGTAGCGGGCGAACTCAACGAGGACGGAATAGTTTCCCTGCGCCCGTTCAGAACGCCTCACCACATCGCCTCTACGGTCTCTCTGTGCGGAGGCGGCAATACAAAGATTAAGCCCGGCGAAATTTCCAAGGCGCACAAGGGCGTGCTGTTTTTAGACGAATTGCCCGAATATTCCCGCTCCGCGCTGGAGTCGCTGCGTCAGCCCTTGGAGGACAGGGTAATAACCGTCTCGCGCGCGGGCGGCGCGGTTACCTTCCCCGCCGACTTCATTCTGTGCGCAAGTATGAACCCCTGCCCTTGCGGCAACTTCTGCCGAAAAGCAGTGCACCTGCACGCCCGCGCAAAGGCGGCGTTACCGCAGTAAAATTTCCGGTCCGCTTCTTGACAGAATAGATTTACAGGTCGAAGTGGACGCGGTAAAATACGACGACCTCGCCTCGGATACCGCCGAGGAGAGAAGCGCCTCCGTCAAGGCGCGCGTGGAACGCGCCAGAGCGATTCAGCGCGAAAGATTCCGCGGAGAAGATATTTCCGTAAACGCCAATATGGGCGAAAGACAGATAAAAAAATACTGCAAACTCACTTATGAGTGCGAGGCTGTGCTGAAAAACGCCTTTATCTCGCTTTCGCTGTCGGCGCGAGCGCGCTCGCGCATTATCAAGGTTGCGCGCACCATAGCCGACCTGGACGCGTGCGAGCAGATTAAGCCCGAACACGTTTTAGAGGCTACCGCATACCGCAATTTCGACGTTAAGGACGACTGATGTATACGCAAGAGGAAATCAACTTAATAGTCGCCGACTCGTTCATCGAACTCAACTACAGGCAGAAAAAACTTTTAATCTGCGCGTGCGGACATTTGCCCGAAAGGCAGAAATATGAGCGCGAACTGATTAAAACGCTCGACGTCGGCGTATATAATAAATTGAGGACTGACTATCTCTCTCCCGATTTTCGGGCGAAGATACTCAACAAGCTGGATAAAAAGGGGATTCTCTGCGTAACGCTCAAGAGCGGAAATTACCCCGAACTGCTTTCGCATATCCCCGTGCCGCCGCTGGTTCTGTACTGCAAGGGCAGAGCAGAGCTGTTGACTAAGCCGTGCTTTGCGGTAGTGGGCTCGCGCAGGACTCCTTCGCCGTCGCTTGCCGCCTGCACGTCTATTGCGCAGGAGCTCTGTGCAAAATTCGCCGTGGTTTCAGGCGTTGCCGACGGCGCGGACAGAGCAGCCATAGAGGGCGCCTTGAAAAGCGGCAATATAATATGCGTGCTGCCCAACGGGCACGACCATTACTATCCCGCAGGCAATGCCGACGTAATCAGGCGGGTGGAAAAAGAGGGGCTGACCATATCCGAATTTCCGCCCGAGGTTGCGCCGCAAAAATACTTTTTTACCGTTCGCAACCGCATAATAGCGGGTCTTTCGCGCGGGGTGTTGGTAGTTTCAGCGCCCAAGCGTAGCGGCGCGCTCATCACGGCGGGATACGCCGCCGACTACGGCAGGGAGGTGTTCGCCTTTCCCTATTCGCTGGGCGTAGCTAGCGGCGAGGGCTGCAACGGACTGATAAAAAACGGAGCCGCCCTGTGCGAAAATGTACTTGACATTTTCTCCTGTTTCGGTTTAGAATACAATTCAGCGGCAGAGATTGCTCTTTCCGAGGACGAGAAAGCCGTATTAAACTATTTAAAAGAGAACGGCGAGGCGCATTTACAGAGCATTGCGAATTCGCTCGGCAAAAAAATCTTTCAGATTTCCGCCGTCTGCGCGTCGCTTGAAATAAAGGGGCTTGCCGCCGCTATCGGCGGGAACAGGTACGCGCCCGTAAAATAATTTTTTCAGGTCAGGTCGGCTTAAGCCTGCCTTCATAAAAATATCGGAGTAAATATGGATTTAATCATTGTCGAATCGCCCTCAAAGGCGAAAACCATTTCTAAATATTTAAAGGGAAAGTACAAGGTTGACGCCTCGGGCGGGCACGTAAGGGACCTGCCGGAAAAGACGCTGGGCGTTAAAATTTCAGACAACTTCGAACCCAAGTACGAAATTACCCCAAGCAAGAAGGATATCATAAAGAGACTGTCCGAAGAGGCTAAAAAGGCGGGAAAAGTCTATCTTGCAACCGACCCCGACCGCGAGGGCGAGGCGATAAGCTGGCACTTGCAGACTGTGCTCGGTATGGACGAGAACGGCAAACACAGGGTGGAGTTCAACGAAATTTCTCCCAAGGCGGTTGAAAATGCGCTCAAAAATCCGCGCACTATAGATTACAACCTGGTCGATGCACAGCAGGCGAGAAGGGTTTTAGACAGGCTTGTGGGCTACAAACTTTCGCCCCTTTTGAACAACCGCATACAGAACGGTCTTTCTGCGGGTCGCGTACAGTCGGTTGCGCTCAGGCTCATCGTCGACAGGGAGCGCGAAATTACTGCGTTCAAGCCCGAAGAATATTGGACGTTTACGGCAGCTCTGCAGGATTTACCCGCCAAGTATGCGCCGTTCAAGGCAACTTACCAGCTTAAAAAGAACGGAAAATCTATTTCGGAAGAGCAGGCGAAAGAGGTTGAAGAGGCGATAAAGAGCGGCGAATTTATCGTTACCAAGGTTAAGAGCGGCATTGCAAAATCTCACGCTCCCGCGCCTTTTACCACCTCCTCTTTACAGCAGGACGCTTCCAATAAGTTCGGAATGTCCTCGCCCGAAACCATGTTGGTTGCTCAGCACCTGTACGAAGGTATGGACGTCGGCGGCGACCACATCGCGCTCATAACCTATATCCGTACCGACTCGGTGCGCATTGCTCAGGACGCGCAGGAAAACGCGCTGGAATTTATCAAAAATACTTACGGCGAACAGTACGTGCCCGCCAAGCCCAACCATTACGCAACCAAAAAGGGCGCTCAGGACGCGCACGAAGCTATCCGTCCCATAAATCTTGCGGTAACTCCCGCAAGCGTAAAGCAGTTTCTGGATAAAAAACACTACAATATATATAAGCTGGTTTACGACCGCTTTATCGCTTCGCAGATGTCGGAAGCGCAGTATAATTCGATGCAGCTTGAAGCGGTTTCGGCAGGTTATACCTTTAAGGCAAGCGGCAAAGCGCTGATTTTTGCGGGCTTCACCGCGGCATATCAGAACGTTGCCGCCGAGGGCGAAGAGGAAGAAAGCTCAAAGCTGCTTCCTCCCCTTCAGGAGGGCGACAAACTTACCTTGAATTCGCTTTCTAAGGAGCAGAAATTCACCCGTCCTCCCCTGAGGTACACCGACGCGTCGCTAGTCAAGACTATGGACGAAAAGGGTATAGGCCGTCCTTCTACGTACGCTTCGATTATTTCGGTGCTGTCAAAGCGCCATTATATCGAAAAGGACGGCAAGTATATGGTCCCCACCGAGGTCGCGTATAAGATAACCGACTTTTTGGTGCACTACTTCACCGACATAATGGACGTGGGATTTACGGCGAAGATGGAGGACGAACTTGATAAAATAGAGGACGGCGGCGTGGATTGGCACAAGATTATCGCCGATTTCTATCCCGAATTTGCCGACAAGCTAAAGACCGCCGCTTGCGACGGCGACGAGCCCACCGACCTTATCTGCGAAAAGTGCGGCAGCCCCATGATTCGCCGCACGGGCAAGTACGGCAAGTACCTTGCCTGCTCCAATTATCCCAAGTGTTCCAACATCGTATCCGAATCGGAGACCGAAGTTTCGGAAATCCGCTGCCCCAAGTGCGGCGCGAATATGGTTGTAAAGAGCGGTAAATTCGGTAAATTCCTTGCCTGCCCCAACTATCCCGAATGTTCGTCGATTCTCCCCATCGACGCCAAGGTATCAAGCGAAAGGTGCCCCGATTGCGGCGAATTTATGTTCACAAAAAAGGGCAAGTACGGCAACTACCTTGAGTGCGGAAAGTGCGGTTTAAAAAAGCCGCTCACCGCTCCCGATGGAAAGGCGCGTTCGGGCGAAAAGACCGAGGGCGTCTGCCCCGATTGCGGCAAGCCAATGCGCAGAATGCGCTCAAAATCGGGCAAAATTTATTTCGGATGCACGGGCTATCCCACATGCAAGTTCCTCAGCTGGGACGTTCCCACCGGCGGCAAGTGCCCCAAGTGCGGAAAATTCTTAATTAAAAAGGGCAAACTCATAAAGTGTTCCGACAAGGACTGCGACTACAGCGAGGAGCTGCCCGAAGAGAAAGATGAAGATTAAGGTAATAGGCGCTGGTCTTGCCGGCAGCGAAGCGGCGCACTATCTTTCGTCGCACGGGCTGGAGGTCGAACTCTACGACATAAAGCCCTCCGCGTTTACGCCCGCGCACTCAAACGCGAACTTCGGCGAGCTGGTGTGCTCCAACTCGCTTAAAGGCGCCGACCCGTACTCCAACGCGTGCGGGCTGTTAAAGCAGGAAATGCGCGAAATCGGCTCGCTGATTTGCGAGGCGGCGGATAAGTGCGCCGTTCCCGCTGGCGGCGCTCTCGCCGTGGACAGGGACGATTTTTCCGCATATATTACCGATAAAATTAAGTCGGATAAAAATATCACTGTAATCTGCAAGGAAATTACAAAAATTCCCGAGGACGGTTGGCGCATTATCGCCACGGGTCCGTTGACGACCGACGCTTTATCTGCAGATATCAAGGAAAAATTCGGCGGAAATCTTCATTTTTACGACGCGTCCGCGCCCATAGTTTCGCGCGGTAGCATAGATATGAACAGCGCCTTCGTTGGCGACAGGTACGGCAAGGGCGGCGACGACTACATCAACTGTCCGCTGAACAGGGAAGAATACGAAACTTTCGTGACCGAGCTTAAAAACGCCGAACGCGCGATACTGCACGACTTTGAAAAGGGCGAAATTTTCGAAGGCTGTATGCCCGTCGAGGTTATGGCGGCGCGCGGTGAACAGACCCTAAGGTTCGGACCCTTCAAGCCCGTCGGCTTGACCGACGCTGACGGCAAAAAGTACTATGCCGTACTGCAACTTAGAAAGGAAAACGCCGAAGGCGAAGCCTACAATCTTGTGGGCTGCCAGACAAACCTGAAATTTCCCGAACAGAAGCGCGTTTTCTCGCTTATACCGGCTCTGAAAGACGCGGAATTTCTGCGCTACGGCGTAATGCACCGCAACACCTATATCAACTCGCCCGACTGCCTTAACGCCGACTTTTCGTGCAAGGACGACGGCAAGCTGTTCTTCGCAGGTCAGATGACGGGGGTCGAAGGCTACGTCGAATCGGCGGCAAGCGGACTTTTATGCGCCGTGCACTTGGTGCGCAAGGCGCAGGGCAAGCAGCCGGTCGTTCCCGAAAATTTATGTATATTGGGCGCTTTGTCGGCGCATATATCGGGGGCAAATACAAATTTCACGCCAATGAACGCCAACTACGGCATATTAAGGGCGGCAGATATTAAAATCCGCGATAAAAAGCAGCGCTACGCGTATCTTTCCCGCCGCGCGCTGGAATATATAACAAGCTATAAGGAGCAGTTAGAGCTTTAATATGGACTTAACACCCAAACAGACGGTACACGAACTAAATAAATATATCATAGGTCAGGACGAGGCAAAAAAGGCGGTGGCGATAGCCCTCAGAAACCGCTACCGCAGAAGTCAGCTTTCGCCCGAGCTCCGCGACGAGGTTACGCCCAAGAACATAATTATGAAGGGCCCCACGGGCGTGGGCAAGACTGAAATCGCAAGGCGGCTTGCAAAGCTGGTCAAAGCGCCCTTTTTAAAGGTCGAAGCGACTAAGTATACCGAAGTCGGCTACGTCGGACGCGACGTCGAGAGCATGATTCGCGATTTGGCGGAGTGCGCTATCCGTCTTGTAAAGGAAGAAAAGACCAAGGAAGTTTCCTTTAAGGCGACGGCTATTGCGGAAAGGAGAATAGCCAAGGTCCTAGCCGAGATGAAGAAGGACGAGCGCGGAGAATTTTCCAAAGAGGTATTCGAGCAGAACCTGGTCGACGGCATACACGAGGGCAAGTACGACAATACTTTAATCGAAATAGAAGTTGACGACAATCCCAAGCCCCTCGAGCTTTCGCCCGGTCAGGGCGCTGCAATCGACTTGGGCTCGGTTTTCGGCTCACTGGGTATGCATCGCAAAAAGAAGCGCAAAATCTCAGTCAAGGAAGCCAAAAACCTGATAGTGGCTGAAGAGGCGGATAAACTTATCGACAACGACGCCGTAACGGCTGAGGCTATACGCCGCGCCGAAAACGACGGAATTATTTTCATAGACGAAATAGACAAGATTGCCGGCAAGGGCAACCAGGGTGCGGACGTCTCCCGCGAGGGCGTTCAGCGCGACATATTGCCCATTGTAGAGGGCTGTACGGTTATGACGAAGTACGGACCCGTAAAGACCGATTATATCCTGTTCATTGCCGCAGGCGCGTTCCACGTATCTAAGGTGGAGGACCTGATTCCCGAATTTTTAGGGCGCTTCCCCGTGCTTGTCGAGCTCAACAGCCTCAAAAAAGAGGACTTTATTAACATTCTTACCCAAACCCACAACGCAATAACCATGCAGTATTCCGCGCTGCTTGCTGTCGACAATATCGATTTGCATTTCCTGCCGGACGCGATAGAGCGCATTGCGGCGATTTCCGAAGAGCTCAATTCTTCCAGCGAGGACATAGGCGCAAGGCGCCTGCACACGGTTATGGAATACCTTCTGGAGGATATTTCATTCAACGCAGGCGGCAACGACTACCCCGTAATCACGCTTGAAATAGACGGCAAATACGTCGACGAGCATCTGGAAAAGTTGATTAAGACGCAGGGCAACAGAAAGAACGTGCGCGTAACCGGCTTTACCGAAGACAAAAAGTAAAAAGTGGCGGCGGTTCAGGCCGCATATAAATCACTAAAATCGCGGTTGGTTGCGGCATATTTACGCGCCAATCGCACAGGAGACAATATGATTAACGTTCCCAAGGGCACCAAGGACGTGCTCCCTTCGCAGTCCTATAAGTGGCAATTTGTCGAAAATACCGCGCGCGAGGTTGCGGAGGTATTCAATATGAAAGAAATTCGCACGCCCGTGTTTGAACATACCGAGCTGTTTCAGCGCGGCGTGGGCGACACTACGGATATCGTAAATAAGGAAATGTACACCTTTCTGGATAAGGGCGCGCGTTCTATAACCTTAAAGCCCGAAGGCACTGCGGGCGCGGTCCGTCTGTTTATCGAAAACGGGCTTGCCAACAGCCCCCTGCCCTTAAAGGCGTTTTATATAACGCCCTGCTATCGCTACGAGCGTCCCCAGGCTGGCAGACTGCGCGAGTTCCACCAGTTCGGCATCGAAGTTTTCGGCGCAAAGTCCCCCGCAACCGACGCGGAGGTAATCCTCGCCGCCTCTTCGTTTTTAAAAAAGCTGGGCATAACCAAAACTCAGCTGCAACTCAATTCGATAGGCTGCAAGACCTGCCGAGCAGAATATAACGCCGCGCTCAAGAATTATCTGCGCCCCAATCTCGACAAGATGTGCCCCACCTGCCGCGAAAGATTCGATAAAAACCCTTTGAGAATTCTGGACTGCAAGGAAGAGGAGTGCAAAAAAATCACCGCAGGCGCGCCCACTATATTGGATTATCTCTGCGACGACTGCCGCACTCACTTTGAAGAGGTAAAGTCGCTCCTTTCCGCTCAGGGCGTGGAATTTACGGTTAATTCGGGCATAGTAAGGGGTTTGGACTACTATACCAAGACTGTGTTCGAGTTTGTTTCCACGGCAATCGGCGCCCAGGGCACGGTGTGCGGAGGCGGAAGATACGACGCCCTTATAGAGGAGCTGGGCGGCAACCCCACCCCGGCAATAGGCTTTGCGGCAGGCATAGAGAGGCTGCTGTTGTTGATGGAAAACACTGGCGCGACATTCCCCGAGGAGCGCAAGCCCGATTTATACCTTGCATGTATGGACGGAGCAACCCGCGCTAAGGCTTTTTCCGTTGCTAGCGAGCTTAGAGAGGGCGGCGCGAGCGTGGAGACCGACCTTATGGAACGATCCGTAAAGTCGCAGTTCAAGTATGCCGATAAAATAGGCGCGCGTTTCGTTGCGGTTATAGGCGAAAGCGAAATGCAGGAAGGCGCCGTCAATATCAAAAAGATGTCGGACGGCACGCAGGTAAAGGTGGCGTTCGCGGATATTTTGAACTTTTTGAAAGAAAATAAATAAGAGGTACGTTTTATGGTAAATCAAATCAATACAACTCAGTTCGACGAGTTATTAAAGGGTGAAAAGCCCGTCGTGTGCGACTTTTTCGCAACCTGGTGCGGCCCCTGCAAGATGCTTGCGCCCGTCATGGAGGAGGTTTCCGCGCAGTACGGCGACAGAGCGGTATTCGTAAAGGTGGACGTGGACGATAATTTCGAGCTTGCGGCCCGCTACGGCGTAATGTCCATACCTTTGGTCGCTGTTTTCAAGGGCGGCGAAATGGCGGACAAGTCCTTGGGCTTTATGCCTAAGTCGGAGCTTTGCGCGTTTTTGGACAGAAATATTTAAAGTAATTTTTTCAGGCAAAGAGGGCGGCTTTAAAAGCCGCCCTCTTTGCCTGAACTTATTTCAGGGCGGTATATCTGCCGCCTTATAAGCTATTTATTTTGTTCAGCGCGGCATATGTGCCGCGCTTTTGCACTCTTATGGTATAAATTCCCGTAAGAAACAGCCACAAAATAATCGAATACACCGCAAGTCTTTCGGGTATGCCCGCAAAGCGGGCTAGGGAAGAAAACGAAAAAGCAAAGGTCAGTGCCGCGCCTGCAAGCCCAAAGCCGCCTATAATTTTTGCCGCCTTTGCAAAGGGGGCAAAGCCTTCGCCCTTGTAATAAATTCCCGTATAAACTGCAAGCGCGTTGCCGAATATAAAGCACGCCGCCGCACCCGCCCCGTGCACGCCCAATACGGCGGGATTTCCTCCGTGAAATATGCCTACGGTGATTATGCCCAAGCCCGTAAGGGCGGCGGATATGCGGCAGATAACGCGCTTTATGCGGTTGTCGAAGTTATTGAAACACAGGCAATAGCAGGGTATATACGCCGCGCCGGAAGCAATCAGGGCAAGGTTCATAAGGTTATAGAGCGGCGAAAATCCGCCGCCTTCGTCATAGTCGTAAGGTATGCCGAGTTCGCTTATGGTATGCGCAAAGTACGCGTTTTGCGGCGTGGAACAGGCGGCAACGGCAATCGCCTCCGCCACAAGATAAAACGCCGCCGAAGCTATGCACGCCGCGCCCAGAGCAGTCCTTAAAGTCCGTCGTCTCTCCATACAGCGGAGTATGCGCAGCTGGACGCGCGTCTATACTCTAAAAAAGTATTTTTATAATTTTATGCGGTCAAATATTTGTAAAACCGTCAACCGTATGCTATAATATGCGTATAAATATAAATTATTGGAGTTTACCTATGATAGACGTTTCCTTGATTGAGCAGACCGACCCCGAAATTGCCGAGGCTTTAAAACTTGAACTTTCCCGTCAGCAGGGCAATATTGAGCTTATCGCAAGCGAAAATTTCGTTTCCCCTGCGGTTCTCGCCGCGGCGGGGAGCCATTTGACCAACAAATATGCCGAAGGCTATCCCGGACACCGCTATTACGGCGGCTGTCAGTTTGTGGATATTGCCGAAGATTTGGCTCGCAACCGTTTAAAAGAAATTTTCGGCTGTGAATACTGCAACGTTCAGCCCCATTCGGGCGCAAGCGCAAACCTTGCGGTATTCTTCGCCATGCTTCAACCCGGCGATACGGTTATGGGTATGAACCTCGCTCACGGCGGACACCTTTCGCACGGTTCTCCCGTCAATATTTCGGGCAAGTACTTCAATATCGTGCCCTACGGCGTGCGCGAAGATAATCAGCTTATAGATTACGACGAAATGGAAAAAATAGCGCTTGAATGCAAGCCTAAGCTCATAGTTTCGGGCGCGAGCGCATATCCCAGAGTTATAGATTTCAAGAGAATACGCGAAATCTGCGATAAAGTCGGCGCATATATGATGGTGGATATAGCCCACATTGCAGGTCTGGTTGCGGCGGGACTTCACCCCTCGCCCGTGCCCTATGCCGACTTTGTAACTACCACCACTCACAAGACCCTGCGCGGACCGCGCGGCGGCGTCATTATGTGCAAGGAGCAGTACGGCAAACAGATTGACAAGGCGATATTCCCCGGCGTACAGGGCGGACCCTTGATGCACATAATCGCGGCAAAGGCTGTGGCGTTCAAGGAAGCTCTCACCCCCGAATTTAAGGAATATCAGGCTCAGATAATCAAAAACGCGCAGGCAATGGCTGATGAATTTAAAAAGCTGGGCGTCGATATGGTTTCGGGCGGTACCGACAATCACCTCATTTTACTCAACCTCACTTCCAAGGGCATCACGGGCAAGGAGCTTGAACACGCGCTGGACGAAGTTCACATCACCGTAAACAAGAACGCAATTCCCTTCGACACGCAAAAGCCGTTCGTTACCTCGGGCATCCGCATAGGCACGCCCGCAATGACCACGCGCGGAATGAAGGAGGAAGAGGCTCGCGTCATCGCCCGCCTTATAACCAAGATCATCGACGAGGGCGAAGCTGCTTACGACTACGTAAAGGCAGAGGTCGCAAAGCTCTGCGCTGCGTTCCCTCTCTACGCCGACTGCGTAAGATAATTTTGATCTGATTCAGTCATCATTAAGTAATTAAGCCGCCGAACGTGTTCATCGTTCGGCGGCTGTTTTTATAATTAAACTGTAGTATTCTTAACACTAGGTTGTTTGGTTTTGGCCTTAGGTTTGTATATGGTCGGTTCGGTAATTATTTGTGCTACAAGTATTCCTGCAACTGAAAGCAATATTTTTGGTAAGTATTCTTTTGTATTATATCTTAACCAATTTAAAATGTCGGATGAAGTAAGCATTGTTTTGTTGCCAATAATACCTGACTCAAAAATGAGATTACACAATAATGAAATGCATAGTAATATCAGAATAATTTTTAATTTTCTCGCTATGTAACAGTTTGAATCGTATAAATCTGAACTTGTTGTAGAAATACCCGCAAAAGAACCTATAATTTTGTTCATTGATAAATAGACTTGAAGAATAATTATTGCGTTTAAGATGCTTTTAAATAGCAGAACGTAAACTGAGCTAATTGTAGATAGGGCGTTTGACTTTTCAAAAATGCCATTGAATAATATTTGCAGACTATAATTCAGATTCGAGCCAACGGGTTCTGCTACACTGAAAAGCAAACAGAGAATCATTAAGTAAAAAACTATACTTTTCATAACTTGACAAATATAATCCAGCCAATTAAATTTATCTTTGCCTTGATTTGAATCTATGGAATTGAGTATAGTGTTGATGGTAAAGCATAATATTCCGATTGCGATAGAGAATCCTGCGCCAGTATTTAGTGTATCGCCAGAAAGTAAGTAGGATAGAATAATCAGAAAGTATACTATATTGAAACTTTTAAATATTTCTTTCATTAAATAAGAGAAATCGTTTAGTTTTTGTTTGTTATTTTTTGAAGTGAGTTTGGAAAAATGTTTAATTATTGTAAATGAATTTTTAATTAGAATAACAAATACTATAAAATATGCAATTCCCATTACAAGGTTTGCAAGGCTTTTATATACTGTTAAACTGGTAATAGAAAATATTTCAAGCGCACAATTTATTGCACCTATCATCGAAACGTTATTTCCGAATAGGGTGAACGGACCGCACAGAAAAATTATGCAAAGAATAGTGTATGATATTAATCCGACAATCAACGATACGGTCAGTTTACCACCTAATCTAACTAATTCTCCAGACGGTGCTGTTTTTATTTCATCAGACATATTTAATCGTCCTCCTTATCGTATTTTTTTATCCATTCAGAGCCGTCAATCGGGTTTTTAATTTTGCAATTAATTACAGTATTATCAATCTTTTCAAATATCATTTTATCATTCAAATATACAGATAAACTGTCTTTATCTTCTTTAATAGATGCTGAAAATTCGGCATTTACTGTTGGCTTTTTTTCGTCTGATAAATCAATAATTATCCCGCCGCTACACTTGTCATCATAGGAAGATGAAATAGAGAACATATCAAGCATCTCTTCTTTGCTCATCGTGTAAATATTATCGCTTTTTGTGAATAATTTATTGTTATCTATGTATTCAGTTAAAAATTCACCTAAATTAGAAAGGAAATCAACGTTATAATTGTTGACTTTAGTGAGCTCTTGCACAAATTCAGGAATCTCGCTGCAGTCAACCCACTTACCTAAGATGTCGTCGAATTCAGCTGTGAAATAGTCCTTGGTATTTTTCTCTGTAAGTGTTTCGGTTGCGTCGCCTTGATAATCGGTTTTTTTGGTATACAAACGGTAATAATATATAGCGTCCCATTCATTCATTTTGAACATGGCTTTATCTGTTGATAAATATAATTCCATGTTAAATTTAAGGCTCATATAACTTTCGTAATCTGTATTGTACGAATATGAACTATCTTTATATGATATGTAATTATGAGCCTTGCTTTTGCTGATTATATTGCCGATTGAAACGTAATAAACCTGATTATCCGTGAAATAAGCAGTTAAGTTGCGGTTAAGGCTTGCAAAAGAATCTGTATTTTCAGTTTGAGATACTTTTTCGTTTGAATTGTTTTCGCGAATAGATTTACTTGACGAACTTTCGGTGATTTCCTTAAATGTAACGCTTGTATGACTAAAGTGTTCAGTTTCTTGGTTCACATCGTATTCTGAAGTACAGGCAACGGTTGTCGGTTCTGATTTCATTAGCAAGTTTGCCTGTATATGCTCTATAGAAGTCAATAAGTCGTTGACTTCTTCAAGTGTATTCACAGAAGAATTTTGTCCTGAACCCGCGCCTGTTGTTACAGCTTTTGTATTTATTGAGAATACTCCTGCGGCTATCATCAGCGCAACGCTTACCGTTAAATTTATTATTTTTTTCATATACACCTCTGTAAATTTTATATGTCAATTATATACGAGGAATCCTCGTAAGTCAAGAATTAAACGAGTATTTTTCGTAAAATAACATTGTATGGTTAACAAGGTAGCTATCAGAATTAAGGAAATAAGAATGGAAAACAAGCTGAACCAGACTGAGTTCGGCAAAATTTTGTCTGTATCGCAGGATACCGTTTCTCTTTGGGAGAAAGGAAAGAGCTTTCCTACCGTGGAGGCAGTTATTACGATTTCAGAAAAGTTCAATGTTTCTGCAGATTATATTTTAGGACTTAAAGATTTTTGAAAGGCAAATAATAACCGCTCGAATTTTTAATTTAATTATTTTTTAAAATACAATTGATATTTAGTCCTAACTTTGTTATAATGTAACTACCTGATAAATAGGAGGAAAATTAATGTTAAAAGGCAAAAAAGCGATAGTCACCGGCGGCACAAGAGGTATAGGCCGCGCTATCGTGGAAAAATTTTTACAGAACGGCGCAGACGTTGCGGTTTGCGGTTCCCGACCCGAAACGGCGCAAAAGGCGGTTGACGAACTCAAGGCTAAGTATCCCGAAAGGAATATCGTTGCGGCTTCGCCCAATCTTTTAGACCCCGAAAGCGTAAGGACGGCGTTTGAGGACGTTTGTCAAAAACTTGGCGGATTGGATATACTTGCCAACAACGCGGGGCTTTCCGCACGCGCTCCGCTTTTAGACTACGACTATGCCGAGTTTGAAAAAGTGGTAAAGCTCAACCTCGACGGCGTATTCATCTGTTCGCAGGCGGCGGCAAGACTTATGAAGGACAGGGGCGGCGTAATAATCAACACCAGCTCAATGGTAGCAAAATACGGTCAGCCCTCGGGCGTGGCTTATCCCGCTTCAAAGTTTGCGGTTAACGGCTTAACGCTCTCGCTCGCGCGCGAGCTGGGCAAGTACAACATAAGGGTCAACGCGGTTGCGCCCGGCGTCACCAACACGGATATGATGCAGAACGTTCCAAAGGAAATTATTACGCCTATTATCGCGCAGATTCCCCTTCAACGCATAGGCGAACCCGAGGATATAGCCAACGCTTTCACCTTCCTGGCAAGCGATATGGCTTCGTATATAACAGGCGCAGTCCTGCCCGTAGACGGCGCGGCGCGTTCTTAACGGAGGTAAAAATTTATGGATTCAACTTGTATGAGAGCTCTCACCTACGGTCTTTTCGTAGTTACCGCAAGAGAGGGCGATAAGGACAACGGCTGTATAACCAACACCGTTCAGCAGCTCACCACCACGCCCAACGTAATTTCGCTTGCAGTTAATAAGGACAACTATACCCACGGAATGATTGAAAGAAGCGGCGTGTTCAACGTAAGCGTAATTTCCGAAAAGGCTGACTTCTCGCTCTTTAAGCACTTCGGCTTCCAGAGCGGCGCAACAGTAGATAAGGCTCAGGGATACGAGCATTTTAAGCGTTCGGAAAACGGTTTATACTACGTCACCGAGGGCGTGAACGCATTTATGAGCGCGAAGGTGATAAAAACCATCGACCTGGGCACGCATACTCTGTTTATCGCCGAAGTTACCGACGGCGCTACTATCGACGACGCCCCCTCGGCAACGTACGCTTACTATCATAAAAATATCAAGCCCCAGCCGCAGAAGCCCAAAAAGACGGTTTGGCGCTGCAAGATTTGCGGATACGAGTACGAGGGAGAGGAGCTTCCCGCAGATTATACCTGTCCGCTCTGCAAACACCCCGCCGAGGACTTTGAAAAGATAGAGGCTTAAAGCCCCGTTCATAAGGCTAACAAATAATGTAATTTTTAAGCCCGCGCTCGCAGGAGCGCGGGCTTAGTTTAATGATTCTACGTTTCATAGACTTTTTCCACGCACTTGAGCGGGGCATACCTTGCCAAAATCGCGTTGCAGATATATAATGATTTATGTAAATACAATCGGCAAGGCTGATAGCATATGAAGATTTAAGGAGAACGCAATGGCAAAGAAACCTATCGGTGAATTTTTAGCCGACCTGAGAAGGGAAAAGGGCTATACGCAAAAGCAGGTGGCGGATATGCTGGGCATATCCAATCGCACGCTGTCCGCATGGGAGCAGGGCAGGGCGTATCCCGACGTGCTGACGCTTCCGTCGCTCGCTAAAATTTACGGCGTCACCGCCGACGAAATTTTAAACGGTGAAAGGTGCAATAATGCCTCGGACGGACAAAATACTCCCGCCGCAGACGTGCAGGGAAGGTCGGAACCTGTTTCGTCGGGGGATATAGCCGAGTCAACGGCTCAAAACAGGGCGGAAGAAGCTCTTTTAAAGTTTTCGTTTAAAATTAACTTGCTCACCGTTATCGAGTGCGTAGGCATTGCGGTTTTCGTTATGGGCGTCGTTGCGGCGGCGTCGGTGTTGTGGCTGGGATGTCTGCTTATCGTATTGGGAATATGCGCGGTGATAACTTCGGTAGGACTTACCTGCGTGTTCGGCAACGGCGCGTTCGCTTCGCTGTGCGGCAGAGAAAAACCGCGCGTTGAAATGAATGAAGAAAAGAGGCGGTACGCCGCATGCCTTGGCAGGACGATTTCACGCTTTTATATAGTGGGCGGCGCGGTCTGGTGCGTTATTTCGCTGATATGCCTGATTGTATTTGCGCCCGTTTTATATAATTATCTCTCCGCGGGGCTTATCTTTTCGCTGTTGCCGCTCGCGCTCGGCGCAGTCTTTCTGGCGGCGGGCTTCATCGGAAGAACTGTAACAATTCAAAAGTACGGAAGTCAACAACAGAGAACGGTTATTTCAGCGAACGGCAGACTGATTGCAAAGTGTTGCGCGTTCGGTTTAATTCCCGTGGTTCTAGCCTGCGGCGTTATGGCGTTTTTCAATTTCTGGCGCAGTGAAAAGGTGATTTTCAGCGGCGACGAGCAGGAGTTTATAACGCATATGCACACCTTAATCGTTGAAGACGGTATGAGCGACGTGCCGTCGGGGGAATATGTTCTGGACTTTTCGGGCGTAATTAACCAGGTTTACGCTCCCGTAGGCTACGGATTTGTAGCCAGTCGGATTGAAACGGTTGACTGTATGTACGTTGCGTACAGAGTTGAAGAGAATTCTAAAGATTATTTAACCCTTAATATCTGCACGGCATATAGGCTTATTGTTGAGGGAAGCGACCTTGCCGTATACAACGTGCGCTACGCAGGCAACGCCGTAGAGTACTCAAACTATGAAGCTCTGCGTTACGTGGCAAAATACGCGGACGGCAATTATGAACTTATAAAAAGCGTAAGCTATTCGCAGGAGGGCTACCTGGCAGGAACGCTTACAATAATCGCGGCTGTTGTAGGCGTGCTGGGGGTATATCTGGTACGCCGAAAAAAGTTGCTCGAATAGTAGTGCTTTTAAAGCCGCGTATAGCTTCAATGCTGTGCCTTGCAACTGTAGGTTGCGCGTATTTTTGTAGTTTGCAAGCCAAAAGCGGTTGAATATTATCCCTTGCTAACGTATAATCATATCATCAAGCAAAGGAGAGAATACAATGCCGATAAGTAAAAATCTGCAATATCTAAGAAAGAGGGAGGGAGTAACGCAGGAAGAACTTGCCGAACAGATGCAGGTCTCCCGTCAGGCGGTTTCAAAATGGGAAACGGGCGAAGCGTACCCCGATACGGACAAGCTGATTGCGCTTTGCGACAGGTTCGGAGTTTCAATGGACGACTTTGTTCGCGGCGACCTGACGGCGAACAAAAGTCATACAGTGCCCGATGAAATACTTACGTCCGAGCCCGACGCGCAAGACGGCGTAAACGCCGACAATGCGCGCGCTCACATCAAAAGGTTTGCCTGCCGAATTTCCCTGGGCGTATTTCTCGTTCTCCTTGGCGTTGCCGTGTGCGTGGCTATGTGCGCGGTGGCGACGGTCTACGGTCAAGGCAATACGGCGAATATAATTTCGGCTATGAGCGGAGTCGCCGTGGTTGTGTTTGTTGCGGTCGCGGTATTTTTATTCGTACTGGCGGGAATTTCCCACAATAATTACGCACGCATAAACGGTTTGGCGTGCCCGTTTGAAAAAACCGAGCTTGAAAATTTAAATAAAAATTTTGCATTAGTCACGGCTTGCTCGGTATCTAATTTAATTCTGGACGTCGCCGCGCTCATCGTGGCGG
>JBJEUZ010000002.1:0-5381 GCA_051884095.1 Candidatus Coproplasma sp. | reverse complement strand
TTCTTCAGCGTTGCCACTTGCGCTCGATCAGGAAGGAAGTTCTCGAGACCTTTGATTTTTCTGCTATCGAGAACGTACTTTTCTCGAAAGCCACTATGGACTGGGTTGTCGCTGAACTTTCCGTTCGGTTAAAGCAACGCAAGCAAAACGCGCAGAATAATGCGGCCGATGCGAACGCCTACAGAAAGGAACTTGAAAAGGTTCGGAACCAGAAGGCTCGTCTTCTTGACCTTTATCTTTCCGAAGCTCTCGACAAAGCGACATTTGCCCTGAAATCGCGCGAGCTTGATTCCCGTGAAGGTTTTCTCGACGGCGAGATTAAACGGCTTTCTACCCCTGTTTCTATCGTCGTGGAGCCTGATAAAATAAAAACCGCACTCGAAGGCTTTATCAAAAGCCCGAATGCGGATTCTTCCGAATATAAAAAACGGCTACTTGCCACTTTTGTGGACAGCATAGCCGTTTCAAATGAAAAAATTGTTATTTACTTCAAATTCCCTATTCCGGGTGCTGGTGATAAAGCCGAACGGTCGTTCGACGATTTCGTGCGTAAAACTACGAGTGTCTCCACGTGCTTCGCCTTACGCACGGAATTTCCTATCACGGCCGTTTACGACCTCGATTTTTCAAACGTCGCGATGTCGTTTGTTTAATCATTATAACATCCCGATAGGTAAAGGTCAAACTCCGAAGGGTAGCATTTCGCTACTTTTTGGAGTTTTTGCTGACCTGTTTCTTCGCGTAGGCTTCGATTCGGAAGAATGCCGCTTGTACAATTCCCTTTACCACGTCCCTTTTGATTATGGGCTTTAGGATAGCGGGTATCAATGCGTATACTTGGTCGGTCGCTGCATCGAGTTTTTGCGCGCCTATCTTTTCGTCTTCCGGGTCTTCGTCGGGTTCCGCGTCATTGATGGCTCCCTCTGCCGCTTTGTATAACTTCCCTTTTATGTAGAAGTAATACGAAAGGAACGAAACCACCACGGCGAGAATACCGAGTAAAATCGTTATAATGGTTGAAACGGTTTCTGCTTTCATTCGTTATGTCCTCCTGTGTATTCCACGTGTCTTGCTACTTCGTCAATGCGCTTGTGCGCTTGCTTACAGCTTTCCTCTACGCGCGTGAGCGTTTCGCCCTGCGTATCCTGCTTTCGTGCCACTTCTTTAACGTCAAGGCGCAAGTCGTCGAAACTATTTCGCATGTACTTGATGTCGCCTCTGATTCCGCCGTCGTCTTTGCCAGCATTGTAGTCGTCTTTCTTGCGGTCTCTCGTTACGCCTATAATGGTGCAAGTGACCGCAATTGCGGAAATCACCACGCTGGCAATTGCTATAATGGTTCCTACGTCCATATCAGGCCTCCTTTGCGTAAGGTTCGCCTGTGATGGTTTCATATTCTTCAGCAGTTATCCACTTTTTTTCCACGGCATCAGCCACTCTGCTTTTGCTCCACAGGCCGTTGTCGTAGTACTCTCTGACCTTGTTAAACTTTGCGCTCATCAACGTGTCCCTCCTGTTCCGTGTTTTGCTCGAGTTCGACACTGGTCATCATTGCGATGTAGTCGGCGTCTGCCTTGGCTTTCGTCAATTCAGCCCCTTGGGCTTCGCGCATTTGACGTTCCGCCATGAGTTGTTCCCTGATTGTGAGATGTTTCATTTTGGTGTTCCTCCCATAAATTTTCGTAGAATTTGTCCATTTTTCGGACGACGCCCCTGTTATCGCCTTTCTTGGCATGCGCTCTGAAGGCTTCGTAGCATTTATCTACTTCAGCTCTTGTCTTTACGCCTGCTTTTGCGAGACCCACAAGTCGACGCAGTTTCCGTCTTTCGTGCGAAACCTTTTCCGGGAGTATCCGCATGGTTACGCGACCGTTCTCGTTCAGCCTGAAGCTGAAACCGAGAAAATGCACGGGCTGTTTGACGGGTTGTACCTGCGTTTTCTTTGGGCTTAATCGCAGCCCTTTCTTATCCAGCTCTGCACGGATGCGCTCTCTGCAATAGCGCAGGTATTCTATGTCTTGGTGTATCAGAATAAAATCGTCCATGTATCTGACGTAGTGCTTTATGCCGAGTTCTTCCTTTATCATGTGGTCGATTCCATCCAGTACCGCCAGTTGGATTATCTGGGTGACCTGCGAGCCGAGTCCCATACCTTTTGCGGGGTCTTTGCCCTGCGTGAAACTGTCAATTATTCGCGCGGCTTCTTGCATCGCCCAGTCGTCTTTTATTCTTTTACGTAGCGCATCCTTTGCTACTTCGTGTGACGTGCTTCCGAAATAATCGGAGATGTCGCACTTCAGTATTCCACCCACCAGACCATTTTCTTTGTAATGCTCTTTTAAGTGATGGGCGAGTCGTTCTCTCGAGAAGTCTGTTCCCTTGCCTATTTGGCACGCACCATTGTCGTGGATGAAACTCCGCGTCACAGTTTTGTATAGGTAGTTGTCGCAGAAACTTCTTTGAAAGACCCTGTCCTTTATTCTTGTACTGACGATGTCCCTTTCCTTTGGTTCGTGAACCTTAAAAACGGTATAATCGTCTATCTTGTATGTGCCTGTTTCGTGTTGCTTTTTCAGCTTATAGCAGTTCACGAGTCCGTTTTTGACGTAGCTCGCTACGCTATCTTTCCACACGACGTTCTTTTTGCTGATTCGCATCGCCTTGTAAAGGTTGCCGAACCCACAGACCACTTGTTTTACGTCTTGCTTTTCATTCATAATCTTATACAGCCGTTTAGGTAAGCCCCGCCCCGGAGGGCGAGTCTTACCGCGGCGTTTCTTTTCGCCTTTCTCTGAAGGTCAGGGTAGCAGTTCCTTGTGATATTGCATTGATTTCTGCCTTTTGACGGGCCTACTTTAAGCGAGCGGTTGCCACAATCCGGGGCGACGCCGTTCGTGTTGTTCGCATTGTTGTTGTTGACATTCCCTGAAGGGTTGACATTGCGCACGTTGTTCGCGTTCGAAGTGTTAGGAGAACGGACGGCCGAGCTATCAACTACTAACCTATATATTCTTTGAACCTTTCCGCGTCGGACTTCTTCCAGTTCTTCAGGTAGTTCTGAACTTCAATCACGAGACCTGTCCAGTTTTCCACCTTACTTTCTTCAAGGTTGAATGTCCTATACGCTACGTCCATTAAACTTAAAGCCGCGTAGCTCGCCGATAAGGCTTGCTTTTGCAGGATTTCTCGCAGTTCGTAGTCAGCCTTGCTGGAAACATACACGGCGTTCGCTTGTATGATGCATCGGTGTATTTCCAGAACCGAGTCCACTATTTTCCCGGTCACGCACCAGCGGTATCGTTTCGGGAAGTTCTTCTCGTTGCTACAGATTTTAACCGTGAACGCCGCGAGTTCGCTGGCTTTCGTAAAAACTACGAGCTGCCCCTCTCCGCGCTTTGATTTAACTACTGACATGTTTTAGGCTCCTTTATGCGCCCCTTTCGGGGCGCGATTTTTGATTAAACGATTACACAAGCCGGGGCGACGCCGCTCGCGTTGTCCGCACCGTAGTCGCCGTTGACACTCCCTGAAGGGCTGACAAAGCGCACGTGGCTCGCGTTCGAAGTGTTAGGAGAACGGAGCCACCAGTAGGTCGCTGCGCCGTTTCTGTACTTCGTTCTCGATGCATCGGCGGTGTAGTCCGCACCGTTCGTCGTGTTGTTGACTTCCCAGAACGGGTACGGTGGTTCTTCAGCGCGCTTGCCCGAGTACATCTCGAAGTTGGAAAGCAAGAACACGCGTTCGTCGCTCTCCACGTAACCGCCGCCATCCGTGAGAGTGTTCAGGGCGGTTTGCTTTTTGACGTTGCCGAGAACTGCCACAAGTGAGGGGTCAAGCCCACGTAAGAACCCGATTTCCGAGGCTGCCCACGAAGGCGGTCTGTCATAATCGGTTTTAGGGGTCCAGACTGCGCCTTTTTCCGCAGAGCTGTTCAGCCATTGCCTGATAGCCGATTCTGCCCAGTTATTCGAACCGTAGCGGATTCTGTGCGTGTGGTTGCACGCTCTGATGCTTTCGAGTGCCGTTCCGCCTGCTCCCTCGCTGACCGCTACTTCTTCGAGTGCTGTGGTGGTCGTTTTGTTTTCATAGGTTCTGATTTTTACGGTCGATGCCTGAACCTGATACCCCCATACGAAGGTGATTTGTCCGCCTGCGGGAACCGCTTTCGTAAGCGTGAACTGATAAGTCTTACCGCCACCGTAGGTAGGGTCATATCCTGCTAAAAGCGTGAAGTTATACGTCCCCGCCGGGAGTTCTTCTTCCGCGTAGAATAAAGCCTCCGGCGCGTCGAATTGCAGAGCCGTGATGCAGTCGTGCATTTGAAGGGTGAGTGAATGCGTGAACTTCTTGTCGCTCGGCGTGTCGTGGTCGATACCTATAACGTCCCACACGATTTTCGTGGTAGTTTCCACTACGATGATGTGGTCGTTCGCTGCGGCCGTTCCAGTTATCGTCAAGCCATACTCGGAAAGGGTCACGGGTTCACCGTTGAAAAGCCACGCGCTACCGTCGTATGTGAATTCATAGGTTCCGCTGTGAGCTTCACCCATTTTCGCTACGAACGCTAATTCATCCACGTTGACGGCTGTGATACCCGTGCTGTCGCCCTTGTTTACCGTAATTGTTTTCTCGCGTTCGCACTCGAACTGGTCGCCCACCGAGAACGCTTTGCTTGCGAGTCCCATTCTCACGATTGCCTGAACGTCTGCCCATGAGGTCACTTTGATTCCCTCTCCTTTACCGCTTGCAATTGCGGCGAGAAGGGCGTTCTGTGCGTCCATTTTCTCTGCGAACGTTTCGTCCGAGAGAATTCGCCTTTTTGTTGCCATATTTTTATCCTCCTATAAGGTTTCTTATTCTTCCGTTGTATCTACGTAGCAAGGGTACCCCTCGTCGTCGTAGGTCAACGTGATTTGCATTTGGTCGTAGATTTCTTGAACCTTGCCAGCGTTCTCCGCCGCCGAATTGATGTTAACGATTGCATCTTCAAGGTCTTTTATCAAGGCATCGTATTCCGCCACGCGATTTGCCTCTGCCGTGGCGCGGAGACTTTCCGCGCTGGCTCTCGCCTTTTCTGCCGCAATACGCGCCGTCTCTGCGCTTACCCTTGCGTTCTCGGCTGTAATACGCGCCGTCTCTGCGCTCGCTCTGGCGGCTTCCGCAGATACACGAGAAGTTTCAGCGCGTGTTCTGCCGAGTTCATTATTCTGCCTTACAGTTTCCTGTTCTGCTCTCGTTATTTCCGCGCTTGCCCTTGCGTTCTCGGCTGTAATACGCGCCGTCTCTGCTTGGCTTATTTCGCTTGCGATGCGAATGTACTCGTCGAGAACGTCTACGCTCGCCATTGCTACTTTCGCATAATTGATGCCTGTCGCTGTTAT
>JBJEUZ010000001.1:0-5474 GCA_051884095.1 Candidatus Coproplasma sp. | reverse complement strand
GATTCAAATAACGGTTTCGCCTTTAATTCGTCAGTTGCGCATAACCCTTAAGTTGATAAGATTATAACACGCCTGAAAGTGCTTGTCAATAGTTTTACACTAAATATGCAATGTAATTTTTTTACAAAACACAAGATATTGTGTTGACGCATTTTTCTTTACACAAACAGGTAAATAAGCCCTACCAGCACGCCCGAAAACACGCCGAAAACTATTATCGCGCCCGCTACGGTGAACATTTTTGCCGCCATGCCGTATATCCAGCCCTCGGTCTTAAATTCTATCGCGGGGGACGCCACTGAGTTGGCAAAGCCGGTGATAGGCACGATGGAACCTGCGCCCGCGTACCTGCCTATTCTGTCGTACACGCCCAGTCCCGTCAGAAAGCAGCCGATAAAGATTAATATTATTGAAACCGAACCAGCTAGCTCGTCGCCCGAAAGCCCTGCAAATTCCAGCATATATCTGATAAACTGACCGATACAGCAGATAAGCCCGCCGACGCCGAACGCCGCGGCGCAGTTTTTAAGGTGTTTTGTGGGCGGGTCCTGCGACTTGACGTAGTTTAAATAATTACGGTTGTAATTTTCCCTATGCTTACCTGTCATTTTTTATGCCGCCTCTCTTTATAGGTCTGTAAAAGGTTTCGCGCTCGTCGCGGCGTGAAAGGTCAACCTCTTTCTTCATAACGGTATTTTGCGCACAGGTAAAAATATTATTCACCCCAGGGCGACGTCTAAAATCATCATCAGGGCAAACCCGAAAATTACGCCGAGGGTCGCCTGCACCTTGCCGCTTGAAAAACTTTCGGGAATGAGCTCAGAGCACACGACCGCGAGCATTGCTCCCGCCGAAAAGGACAGCGCCCAGGGAAGTATTCCGCTTATCGCGCCAACTGCAAGCGCGCCCGTTACCCCGGCAATAATTTCCACCGCGCCCGAAAGCTGACCCAAAGTAAAACTTTTTAAGCGCGTATATCCGTTGGCACGCAGAGGGAACGCCACGCACATACCTTCGGGAAAGTTCTGTATGCCGATACCTAAAGCCAGCATTATTGCCGATACCGCGCCGCCGCCCGACTGAGCGAGCGCGGCGAACGCAACGCCCACCGCAAGACCTTCGGGAACGTTGTGCACGGTTACGGCAACGCACATAACCGCGCCCGAACGCGCCTTTTTATCGTCGGAAAAGGCTTTCAGTTTTGACAATATGATATCAGTGAAGATGATTAAAAGTCCGCCCGTGACAAAGCCGACGGTAAGGACGATAAAGGAATATTCGCCCCCGCCCTCCAACGCGGGCAACAGGAGTGAAAAGAACGTGGAAGCGAGCATGATGCCCGCAGCGCCCGACATCATAAACGAAAAGGCGTTTTTGCTTACGCTTTTGCAGACGAAAACGAGCGACGCGCCCGCCGCCGTAAGCGCCCAGGTAAAAGTAGTGGCTATGAGCGCCTGTTGCCAGCCGCTGAGCGATAAAAACCAATCCAACGTTCTTCTCCCGTAAAAACAGTTCTTACGACATTTTATGGAAAACAGAAAATTAATGTGATTAAAACGCAACGCCCGCCGTAAAAAATTTAAGCGCGGCGCATATGGTTTGCGCCGCGCTTAAGATTGAATTATTAGTATTTTTAATACGTCTTTACGTTTCTGTTTGTATAGGTGGTAAATCTGACCGTGTATCCGTTGGTTTCCACGGGATCGGAGACGTAGGTCAATTCAAAATCGGGATTTTCGTCCAGATTTTCAAAGTAGGCGTCCGCTCCGCCGACCGCGTCGACTTTGGTTACGAGCACCTCGCTGCAATAGGGCAGAAGCGTCTTATACATCATTGCGCCGCCTATGACGAACACCTTTTCGGGGTCGTACTTTTTAATTTCGGCAAAAAGCGCGTCGAGGCTTTGAACGATTATGCAATCGTCCCTATCTTCTCCGTCGGGATAGAGCACGATATTGGTGCGGTTTTTCAACGGCTTGCCGCCGGGGAAAGATTTTAGCGTGTTGCTGCCCATAACCACTACGTTGCCCGTTGTGGTTTCCCTGAAAAATTTCATATCTGCGGGAATGGAGAACATTAAAGAATTGCTCTTGCCGATTCCCCACTCTCTGTCTGCATGCAGAATAGCTTTCATAAATATCTCCTGTTATTCGGCTACGGGTATGTCGTATTTCTTGTCGTTATACTTATAATCTTCCAGCCTGAAGCTGTCAACCGTGAAGTCGTAAAAGTTTTTGACGTCGGGGTCTACAATAAGTTTGGGCGCGGCGTACTGTTCGTGTTCGATTATTTCTTTGACCATAGGAACGTGCCTGTCGTATATGTGCGCGTCTGCAATGACGTGAACCAGCTCGCCCGCCTTTAAGCCGCTGACCTGCGCAAACATAATCAAAAGAATCGCATACTGCACGACGTTCCAATTGTTTGCCGTGAGCATATCGTTTGAACGCTGATTTAAAATGCCGTTAAGCGTATCTCCCGAAACGTTGAAAGTCATAGAATACGCGCAGGGATACAGATTCATCTCGTTCAGGTCGGCAAAGGTATAGATATTGGTGAGTATGCGGCGACTGTTGGGGTTGTGCTTCAGGTCGTAAAGCACCCTGTCAACCTGGTCGAATTCGCCCTCCCTGTACTTATGCTTAACGCCCAGCTGATAGCCGTACGCCTTGCCGATAGAGCCGTCTTTGTCCGCCCACTGGTTCCAGATTTTGGAGTGTAAATCCTTGATGTTGTTGCTCTTCTTCTGCCATATCCATAACAGCTCGTCCACCGCCGATTTGAACGCCGTGCGGCGGATGGTGAGCATAGGAAATTCTTCCTGCAAATTATATCTGTTGATTATGCCGAACTTTTTTACCGTATGCGCGGGCGCGCCGTCGCTCCACTTCGGGCGTACGGGCATATCGGTATCCCACACTCCGTCCGTCAAAATTTCACGCATATTCTGGACAAAAATTTTATCAGCTCTGCTCATATTTTATCTCCCGCTTTCGTTTTGAATGATTTTAACACAAATTACGCACTCCGTCAATTATTAACCAGACGTTATTCAACTCAAAAATTAAAACGCGTCCTTTTGCGTGCCGCTCCATTTTTTTGCGATAAAGCGCATCTTTAAATTTAAAGGTATAAGTTTTGTAGCCGCGTTCATAAACTTGTTCGCGCCGCCGACGATTATTTTCTTCCTGCCCTTATCCGAGGCGTCAAGCGCTTTGGTTGCCACATAGTGCGGGGGCTTTGCCGAAATTCTGCCCCAAAGTCCCAGCGATTTTATATACTCCGAAACGTCGGGTCGGGTGTAGATTGAACCCGGCAGAACTGCCGTTATCGTTATACCCTTTTCCTTTGACTCTACGGACAGCGCAAGCGAAAAATAAGTAAGCGCAGACTTGGTTGCGGAGTAAAGAGCAAAGTACGGCATTGGATATATGCCGGACACGGAGGAAATATTAATTATATTAAGCCTGTCCGCCCTGCGTCTTATGCAGAAATTGCAGAGCGATACCGCAGCCTCGAAGCAGACGCGCGCCTGAAAGGTGAGCTTGTCCTCGTCGTATAGTTCAAACGCCTTCTGCACGTCCGCGCCAGCAACGTTGATAAGGCGCGAAAAGGTATAGCCGCCTGCGTTATCGAACAGTTTTTTGCGCTCTTGCGTATCGGTTAAATCACAGGGAAAGGTCAAAATTTCGGCATCAGGTTTTACCGATAAAAGATAGTTTTTAAGACAGGCAAGTTTCTCTTCGCTTCTGCCCGTAAGATACAGTTTTTCGCCGCGAAAAAGACATTCAAGCGCAAAGGCGCGCCCCAAATAGCCCGTAGCACCCGTAATAAGCGTGTAAGACATCTTTTGTTCTCCTCTGCGGTTATTATAGCACAGAAAGAGAGAGTTGTATACGTTTCAGCAGAGATTTATATTGAGAATACAGTCCACAATCGCAATTTGCAGGGCGCGGAGGGACGCTGACTTAATATAGCCGTAGGAAATATCACTGCACTCGGCTATAAGGTAATTAAGTTCCGAATAAAAGCAGTTATCGGAATTTTCAAGCGCTAAACCTTTTAATGTCGAGCAGGTAAATTCAAGAATCGCCTTTGCCTGGTCCTGACTCGCCGTGCCGCTGTCGAGAGAATTCGCCGAGCCGTACATGGTCTTTGAAAGCTCCTGAAGGGCAGTAAGATTGTCGAGATATTTTTGAGAGTTTTTTCTGGCGCGAGCCGTGGTAAGGTTGAAGCCGTCCTTTTTTGCCGCAAGAGTTTTACAGTTAAGACCGCGTTCTTCAAGATTCGCACACACAGTATCGGCGTCGTTTTGGGTATAATAGCACGCGACGGTTACGTAAAACCTGCCGTTCACCTCCACTATATATCCCGCTCCGCCGTAGCTTTCGACGGTGGAAGAGATTGAACTTGCCGACAGCGCGTCATCCTGTTCCCTGTAGCACACAAAGTAGTACTGCGCAAAAAAGGCAAGGCGCGGACAAAAATTTGCAAACATAATTATTGTTACTAGTAATGCGACTGAAGCTAACGATATAGCGGAAGCTGTCAATACCTTATATTTTTTTTGTTTATTCATACGGTATTCTATAAAAAAATAAAATAAAATATGTTAAACGCAAATTGAAAACGCTTGCATTTATTAAAAAATTTGATATAATAATATACGTGCTTAATGAAAGCAGGATGCTAATATGGCTCAGCTGGTAGAGCAGCTGATTCGTAATCAGCAGGTCGCCGGTTCGAATCCGGCTATTAGCTCCACAAAACGCACCTACCGAAAATATCGGTAGGTGCGTTTTTGTTACATAATTTTACTTGAAATAACTTGTAATTTTTGTTATATTATTAAAAAGAACAAAGGAGAAAGTTTTGTGGGAAATACATTTGATAAATTTATTATACAAGTTCAAATTATATCACAAAAGACAAACTACAATTTTCTTGATATGACCAATGAAATGATTAACTATGTTAATCTGTTGCCATTTGATGATTTTATTTCTATCCTTTCTGAGATTGGTACAATTCCGGAAAGAATCGAACACGATTCAACTGAAGAAAAATTATATTCAAAAGCAACGGATATTGTTTTAAGCAGGTCATTTTTCGAGTTAGGTTTAAAGTCTAAGGTTTTATCGGAACGAGCTAATAGTGCGGATGTTTTAGCAAAAAGTATTTATCACAATTATTCTTTGGTTGGAGACGCCAAAGCCTTTCGCTTAAGCAGGACAGCAAAAAACCAAAAAGATTTCAAAATAAAATCAATGAACGATTGGCGCGGTGACGATAACGATTATGCTGTTTTAGTATCCCCCTACAATCAATACCCTAATACGACAAGTCAAATATATTCGCAAGCATTGACAGTCAACGTCTGCTTACTAAGTTGGGAACATTTATATTTTTTACTTTCAAACAACATAAAAGAAACTGAAGATTGTAATTTATCTTTTATTTGGAACATATCAGAT